>CAYIEG010000058.1:0-3942 GCA_964362375.1 uncultured Candidatus Saccharibacteria bacterium | reverse complement strand
CGACGGTAGAGCTCGTTGACATGCGGGGGAGGGAGTATAAACTGAAAGAGATTCTGGAGCCGGTGCGCAGAAAATACGATTTTATTGTCATTGACTCACCCCCGAGCTTGGGGCTGCTCACGATCAATGCCCTTACCGCCGCACAGCGGGTGATCATACCGGTGCAGTGCGAGTATTATGCGCTCGAAGGGCTTGCGGATTTGCTGCGTACAATCCAGCTGATAAATTCGAATCTGAAGACAAGAGTCGGCGTGATGGGGGCGCTACTCACGATGTATGACCGCAAGTCGCGGCTCCACCGCGCCGTTGCCAAAGAGATCCGGCGCAAATTTCCCGGCTATGTATTCCAGGCGGTGATCCCGCGCAACATCAGCCTCGCTGAAGCGCCGTCATTCGGCAAAACAATCCTGCAGTACGACCCCTATTCGCACGGGGCCAAGGCATATCGGCAGCTGGCAGAAGAGATTTTACGGATAGAAAACGGAAGAGAGATTTGAATCGTGTTTTTATTTCAATTTCTGATTTTTAGCCGTTCACTCTTACAATGGCAGATTCTCTGGGTCGCGGGCTTGAATCATTGATTCCTGACAAAGGACCGGATGGGTTTTCGGGAGCTTTGCCGTCTCCGGTATCGCCAGTGGGATCCGCACCCCCCGAGTCGCCGCCTGCCGCCGCGCCGCCGCCAACCGATCCGCCGGCCGCTCCCGCGTCGCGGACGTACGAAGATCATTTCCTCCCGCGCCGGGACGACTCGGTATTTTGGATCGAGCTTGAAAAAATAGACCCCAATCCGTTTCAGCCACGGCACGAATTTGATGACGAGGCGCTCAAGAATCTCGCGCAATCCATCCGCGAGCACGGGGTACTGCAGCCGATCCTCGTCACCAAACGCGAAGTGGAGACGCCGACCGGGCTTGCGGTCCGATACCAATTGATCGCGGGCGAGCGGCGGTGGCGGGCGGCCAAGCTTGCCGGTCTCTCGCAGATTCCCGCCATGATCCGCCGCGGGGTTCCCGATGACCGGATCCGGCTGGAATTGGCGCTCATCGAAAACGTCCAGCGTGAGGATCTGAATCCGATCGAGCGCGCCCGCGCCTTCAAACAGCTGATTGATGAATTTAAACTGGTGCAGCGCGAGATCTCGGTGAGAATCGGAAAATCACGCGAGGCGATCGCCAATTCGCTCCGCTTGCTGAACCTTCCGACGGATATCCAGGACGCGGTGATGCAGAATAAGATCAGCGAGGGGCATGCCCGGGCGATACTCATGGCCGGCGATGAGCCGGGGCGCCAGCGCGGTTTTTTGAGCGAACTCCTGGAGCATCCGATGAGCGTGCGTCGGGCCGAGAGCCGCGCGCGTCAGCTCTCGGGCAAAACCTTGACTCCGCGCACGCGGCCGTCACGCGCCGACAATCCGGAATTCCGCATGTGGGAATCGCGGCTCGAGGAGATGCTCGGGACCAAAGTGAAGCTCGAGCGCCTCGGAGACCGGGGAAAGATCGTAATGGAATTTTATTCCGAAGAGGAGCTCCGCGGACTTTTGCGCAAGCTCGTGCGCGGAGGGGAGCACGAAGGTCTTCCCGGAGCGTAAAAAAATGCCAGCGATATCTCAAGTCAACATCTGTACGATCGTACAGATGTTGACTTGAGTGATTCCAGGGAAAGGTTTTATTGTGACGCCGGGGGATTGCGCGGGTCGTCCCAGCTGGCCCAGTCGCACTTGGGGTAGCGGCTGCAGCCGTAAAATATCTTGCCGCGCCGGGTGCGGCGGATCACTATATAGCCTTCGCCGCATTTGGGGCAGCGCATGTCGATGGATTGCGGCGCCTCTTTTTTGTTTTCACCCAGGGGCTTGGTGTATTTGCATTCCGGGAAGCCGGAGCAGGCCATAAACTTGCCGAAGCGTCCGAATTTGATGACCATGGGCTTCCCGCATTGCGGGCATACCTCATTGGTTGCTTCGTCGGTGTAATGCTTTTTCACCTCTCCGTATTTGGCTTCCAGATTCTTTGCGTACGGCTCGTAGAATTCCTTGATGACCGGCTGCCACCGGGTTTCTCCGGATGCGACTTCATCAAGCTCTTCTTCCATCTTGGCGGTAAACTGCAGATCCACGACCTCCGGAAAATGCTCCACCAAAAGATCATTGACCAGAAATCCGATCTCGGCGGGCTTCAGATACCGGCGCTCGTGGCGCTCGACGTATTTGCGCTCCTGGATGGTGGAAATGGTCGGCGCGTACGTGGAAGGGCGGCCGATGCCGTATTTTTCAAGCGTCTTGACGAGCGTCGCTTCGGTGTAGCGCGGCGGCGGCTCGGTGAAGTGCTGCAGCGGGGTGAGCGTTTCGAGCGCGAGCGCGTTCTCCGGCGACAGGTCGGGAAGGATGGTTTCGGAAAATTTGATCGGATATATTTTCAGAAATCCGTCAAAGCGCATGATCTGCCCCGTCGCGCGGAAAGTGTATTTGGGATTTCCGGTTTTGGAGGCGTCGACGTCCACGGTCGTGGAATCAAATATGGCCTGCGGCATCTGCGTTGCCATGAAGCGGCGCCAGACGAGGTTATAGAGCCGCCACTGGCGGCGGTCAAGAAATTCTTTTATTGATTCGGGCGTGCGGGAGGGGGCGGTCGGCCGGATTGCCTCGTGGGCTTCCTGCGCTCCTTTGGATTTGGTCTTGAAACGGCGGGGGGATGCAAGCGCATAGGCGGGGCCGATCTCCTGCCGGATGAATGCCGCGGCTTCGCGCACCGCGTCTTCCGAGAGGTTGAGCGAGTCGGTACGCATGTAGGTGATAAGGCCGACCGGCCCTTCTTGGCCGAGGCCCACTCCTTCGTAGAGCTGCTGCGCCACGGCCATGGTCTGTTTTGCGGAGAAGCCCAAGCGCCGGAACGCATCTTGCTGGAGGGTGGAAGTTGTGAAGGGCGGAGCCGGGTTCTTGCTCACTGCTTTGCGCTCGACGGTCTCCACCTTCCATGCCGCGCCTTCCAGGTCGCGGACGATCTTTTCCGCGTCCTCGCCGCCGGGAATGGCGAATTTGTCCAATGTCTTTCCGTCTATCTTTGCAAGCGCGGCTTCAAATCGGCTTTCGGCCTTGAGGAGCGAAGCGACGATGGTCCAGTATTCCTGCGGCTTGAAATTCTGGATTTCCCGTTCCCGCTCGACTACGAGGCGTACCGCGACCGACTGCACGCGGCCTGCCGAGAGTCCGCGGTAGAACTTTTTCCACAAAAAGGGCGAGAGGGTGTAGCCGACCAGCCGGTCGAGGATGCGCCGCGCCTGCTGGGCGTCTACGAGCTTCGTATCAATCGTGCGCGGGTGCGCGAGCGCCTCTTTGATCGCGCGCTCGGTGATCTCGTGGAACGCGATCCGCTCGATCTGGGAGTCGTCGAGGCCGAGCGTCTCTTTCAGGTGCCAGGCAATGGCTTCGCCTTCGCGGTCTTCGTCGGTTGCGAGGATGGTTTTTTCGGCTTTGGCGGCCTCGGCTTTGAGTTTCTTCACCACCGGCCGGGCTTTGAGCGGGATCACATACTGCGGCGTAAAATTGTTCTCGACATCCACGCCGAGCTTGGAGCGAGGCAGGTCGCGGATGTGGCCGTAGCTTGACTCCACGATAAAATCCTTCCCGAGAAGCCGGGCAATGGTGCGCCCCTTGGAGGGCGATTCAACGATGACTAATTTTTTTGCCATGGCGTATGCGGTAAACCGGCAATGCGTTCCGGCATGATTTCCGAGAACGCGTCCGCGACGGCGTCGGCTTCGTGCAGGTCTTCCCGGCGATGCGTCGTGGTGACGGCGATGCAGTACATGCCTGCCGCTTTTGCGGACTTGATGCCGCTGACCGTGTCTTCGATCGCGGCGCATGCGGTCGGATCGACGCCGAGTAATCCGGCGGTTTTTATATATGGCTCAGGGTCGGGTTTCCCTTTGGAAATATCATCGGCG
>CAYIEG010000057.1:0-3946 GCA_964362375.1 uncultured Candidatus Saccharibacteria bacterium | reverse complement strand
CGGAGAACACGGATCCGACGCGCGCACCTATCGGGTTTCTTTCGATAAAATACTCTCGGTGCTGAAAGATTATTACCGGCCGGAGTGGGATCTGGATCGTGGCGCCCGCGAGATGATTGGTCTTTTCAAAAAGATCAGCTTTGGCGGCGATGATTTTCGGGGGGACAGGACCAATCGTCTTCTCCGGATGAGGCGTCTCCTGAATACAAAACAAATAGATGAAAATCTCAGGTGGTCCGCGGTATAACGGAATTCAGTCATAGGATTCGACCATGAAATTAGAAGATATTCTCAGGTATATTGTGATCTGGGGGACATTTGCCGTTGTTTTCACCCCGGTCATAGTGGCATCTCCGTTCTTCTTCCCGTACATCACCGGCAAGGGCTTCTTTTTTAGGGCGCTGGCGCTGATTATCTTCGGCGCCTGGGCGCTGCTGGCCGCCTCGGACGCATCCTGGCGCCCCCGTAAAGGGCTGCTCTTGTATGCGGCGCTGAGCTTCCTCGTCGTGGTGGGGATGGCGGATATTTTTAGCGAGAATCCCTATAAAAGTTTTTGGAGCAATTTTGAGCGCATGGAGGGGTACATCACGCTTATACACCTCTTCCTCTATTTTCTGGTGGCCGGCGTGGTTTTCGGGAGGGAGCGTCTGGGACTCCGGTTTTTTGATTTATCGGTCGGCGTAAGCGCCGGTATCGCTTTTTTGGGCTTGTTCTCCGCATGGGGGTCTCCGGGAACGCATGCCCGGCTGGACATTATGTTCGGCAATGCGACGTATGCTGCCGGGTATATGCTGGTACACGTCTTTATGGCTTTATTTCTGGCGTATCGCAAGCGCCGGCTGCGGGGAGTATGGAGTTGGTATTACCCTGCCGCGATTTTCCTGCAAGCAGCCGCGCTGTTCTACACCGGGACCCGCGGAGCTCTGATCGCACTTTTGGGCGTGTCGGCTTTTCTGGCGGCCGGTCTTCTCATAGTCGAAAAACAAGAGAAATCGGGCCGCAAGATTGCTTGGGGCGCTTTGATCGGCCTAATGCTTCTGGTGACTATGTTTCTGGCCGTGAAGGACGCCTCCTGGGTCCGAGGCAACGGCATTCTAAATCGCTTTGCCACCATCTCCGTGGAGAACGCCGCTCCGCGCCTGGCGCTGTGGCAGATTGCCTGGGAGGGCGTCAAAGAGCGTCCGCTTCTGGGCTGGGGCCAGGAGAGCTTCAATTTTGTCTTCAACAAGCACTATCGTCCCGAAATATCGGGGCAGGAGCAGTGGTTTGATCGCACTCATAACATTTTTCTGGATTGGCTGGTGTCCGCCGGCGCGCTGGGACTGGCCTCCTACATTTTTCTGTTTGTCGCGGTATTTTGGCTGTTGTGGAGGAATGGTTCCGGCTCTTTCTCCCGATCCGAGAAACTCCTTCTCTCGGGTCTGGTCGGCGCCTATATAATTCATAACCTGTTCGTGTTCGACAATATCGCAAGCTATATCTTTTTCTTTTCGTTGCTGGCGTTTATTCATGCTGAGGGAAGCGCCAAGAGCGGACCCGTGCCGGGTTCGTCGGGCGTTATGACCCGACTATACAGAAATTATGCCCTGGCCCCATGGGTCGGCGTTGCTCTTGCGGCGGTTCTTTATATGAGTATCGCGCCGAACGTTCGCGCCGCCTACTTCATCATGCGGGGTCTAGCCAGCGCCGCTCAGGATGCGGCGGCTGCCCTGTCATATTACGAACGGGCCCTGCAGGAACGCACCTTTGCCCGTCAGGAAGTCCGCGAACAACTGCAATTGACCGCGATCGGGATCATAAGACAGCCCGGTATTCCTCTTGACCTGAAGAATCGTTTTGCTACGTTGGCGGCAGAGGAGATGGCGCGGGAGATAGACGCGCAACCCGGCGATGCGCGTCTATCCGCGTTTCAAGCCGCATTTTTGAGTGCGGCCGGGCAGCATCGCGGGGCCGCTATTTTCTATGATAAGGCCCTCCAGCTCTCGCCCGGCAAGCAGGCGTTGCTCTTGGATGCCAGCGCGGCCTACATCGCCGCAGGAGAGGTCCAAAAGGGGTTTGAAATGGCGGAGGCGGTGTATAGAAGTAAACCGGACGATTTGGATATGCAGCGCCGCTACGTCATCGCCGCGGCTTCCGCGGGCAAAGACGACGTCATTGCCGAGATTTACGGCCGGTGGCCCAAAGAATATCGGGCCGATTACCGCGTGCTGGAGGCCTATCATACCGCTGGGCGCTACGAAAAAGCGGCCGAGATCGGCGAGATGATCACCTACTACTGGCCGGAAAATGCAGAGTATCACCTGTTCCTGGCCGCACCCTACGCAGCGCTCGGCAGGCGGGAGGAGGCCAAGATTGAGATCAGAAAAGCGATTGAACTGAGTCCCGCGAGACGCACGCGGGGCGAGCAGTTGATCCGAGACATTGACCAGGGGAAACTTTGATGATTGACTTCGCGGCTAAGAGGCCCTATTGTAGAAAATATTCTTATGCTGTTTGGGATAAAAAGAAAAATAAAAAAGTTCATAAAAAAGCGTACGTATCTTGAGCCGCTTTCTCGGGAAAACATCTTGCTCGTGGATCGCTTCTCGCGTCTTTTGGATAAAGTAAAACCGATCCCGGGAGCGGTGGCGGAGTGCGGTGTCTACCGCGGCAAGACCCTCTCCATCTTAACCGCTTTAGCCGCGATGCAAGGAAAAGCAGTATACGGTTTCGACTCTTTTCAGGGCCTGACCTGGCAAGACGAGCAGTGGTTCATGGATGTCAGCGAAGAAAAAACAGCGGCGTTCCTGAAGGAAAATAGATTCAAGAATGTTGTCCTGGTCAAAGGATATTTCCAGGATACTCTGCCGCAGTGGAAAGAGAAGATCGGCCCGATCTCCTTTTTGCATCTGGACTGCGACCTCTACGGATCGTATAAGATCTGCCTTGAAAATCTGTGGCCTAACCTGAGCCCCGGAGGTATGGCGCTCTTTGACGAATATGACGCCGAGCAGGATAAACGGGTCTGGACCGGGCCGAAAAAAGGGATTGACGAATTTTGCGCCAAGAAGCGGCTGACGCTCCGGAGGGACGAGTCCTCCGGGAAAGTGTACGTGGTTAAACCCGGCGCAGATGTGTAAAAAAGCCGAGCATGCAGAATATCACTCAAGCCGTGATTTTGGCTGGGGGCCAGGGGCTGCGGCTGCGGCCGCTGACCAATACCATACCGAAACCCATGGTGCCGATTCGCGGCCGGCCGTTTTTGGAATATCTGATTGAGCGGCTGCGCGAGAATGGCATCACGGACGTTGTGCTTCTTACGGGGTATATGGCGGATAAAATCAGCGGGTACTTTGGCGACGGCTCGCGCTTGGGCATCAACATCCGCTATTCAGTCGGCGCGGTTGAGGATGACACCGGCACCCGGATCCGCAACGCCTCGGAGTTTTTGCGGGAGCGTTTTCTCCTGCTCTACTGCGACAACTACTGGCCGCTTGATCTGGAGGCGCTTGACGCCTTTCATCGGGCGCAGGGAGGGCTCGCGACCATGACGGTCTGGCGGAACAGCGGCCGCATGCGGAAGAACAACGTGCGGGTTGACGGTGAAGGATTCGTGACTGGCTATGACCGGAAGCGGCGGGCGCCCGATCTCAACGGGCTTGATATCGGCTTTTTTGTTTTGGAGAAGCGCTCACTCGACCCCCTGCCCCCGGACAATTTTTCTTTTGAAGACGTGGTCCTTCCGCGGCTCATCGCGGGACGCCGGCTCGCGGGATTTATGACCGATCATCGCTATTACAGCATCGGGAGTCCCGACCGCCTCCCGGAGACCGAGGAATTTTTGCGCCCGCGCAAGATTATCCTGCTCGATCGCGACGGGGTCATCAACGAGCGGCCGCCCCGGGGTGAATACGTAAAAAATATTGGCGAATTGAAGTTTCTTCCGGGTGCCTTTGATGCCTTGCGG
>CAYIEG010000056.1:0-3951 GCA_964362375.1 uncultured Candidatus Saccharibacteria bacterium | reverse complement strand
GCACAAAAAAAGAAATGCCGATCCTTGAGAGGATCGGCGGATTGCAGACGCGTACCGGAGAAGCTCGTGGCGTGTATAGCCTCGCCTGCGCCGGAGAAAATTCGCGATCTCCTTGCGGTACGTAAATACGAAAATACTCAGATCGTCAGTGGCGCAACCGGCGCCACGGTGCTGCCGGCAGTATAAAAAACACAAACACGACCCCTATTACGAGCAACACCAAAAACTCGATATTCCCTAAACTCATAGGGCACCCCCTTTCCAAAAACACCATACCACCATGCGATTTACATTGCAAGCAAACTTCAAACCCGCCGGAGATCAACCGCAGGCCATTGAAAAGCTTGCGGCGAATTTACATGCAGGCGCGCCGCACCAGACACTGCTCGGCGTCACCGGATCGGGAAAAACATTCACGATGGCCAACGTGATCGAGCGCCTGCAAAAGCCCGCGCTCGTGATCTCGCACAATAAGACCCTGGCCGCCCAGCTCTATCAGGAATTCAAAGAATTTTTCCCGCAAAACGCGGTGCACTACTTCGTCTCCTACTACGACTACTACCAGCCAGAAGCGTACATCCCGCAGAGCGACACCTATATCGAGAAGGACGCCAAGATCAATGACATGATCGACGCCCTGCGCCACGCGTCCACCGCATCGCTCCTCACGCGCAAAGATGTGATCATCGTCGCATCGGTTTCCTGCATCTACGGCGTCGGCAGTCCCGAAGAGTACCAGAAGGTTTCCATGGAGCTGAAAGTCGGGGAGAAACTCTCGCAAAAAATACTGCTGGCCCGTCTCATCCTCCTGCAATACAGCCGCAATCCCTTTGATCCGCGGCAAGGTCATTTCCGCACCCGCGAGAACACCGTAGAAATCCATCTCCCTTCCGGCGAAGAGATCATCGAGGCCGAAATCGGGCAGGGAAAAATCGTATCGCTTTCCAAGCGCTCGCGGGATCCCAAGGCGATGCGCCAAGCGCTCTCGTCCCTGCGCCTCTTCCCCGCAAAACACTTTGTCACCCCGCAGGAAAAACTGGATGTGGCCATGGAAAATATCCGCAAGGAACTGGCTGAGCGCCTCGGGACGCTCAAAGCGGAGGGAAAGGCGTTCGAGGCGGCCCGCTTGAAACAGCGGACCGAATTCGATCTTGAAATGCTCCGCTCGACGAGCTATGTGAACGGCATCGAGAACTATTCGCGCCAGCTTGATTTCCGCGAACCCGGCAGTCCGCCGCATACCCTCCTCGACTACTTCCGCTACGCCCACAGCGGCGATTTCCTTACTTTTATCGACGAATCGCACGCGACGATCCCCCAGATCCGCGGGATGGAGCGGGGCGACCGCGCGCGCAAAGACGTCCTGGTCAAATACGGCTTCCGCCTGCCGTCGGCGGTTGATAACCGGCCGCTCACATTCGGCGAATTTAATCAAAAGATCCGCCAGACCATATACGTATCAGCAACCCCCGCGGCGTACGAGCTCGAAAAATCAAAGCCGCACATCGTCGAGCAGCTCATCCGCCCGACCGGCATCCTCGACCCACAGATAAAAATCCGGCCGACACGAAATCAGATCCAAGACGTGATCCAAGAGATCAAAGCGCGCGTTGCCAAAAACGAGCGCTCGCTCGTCTTGGCGCTCACCAAGCGCCTGGCCGAGGACATTGCCGAGTATCTGGCCGAGGCAGGCATCAAGGCGCGATATCTCCATGCGGAGATAAAGACGCTCGAGCGGCCGGAAATCCTGAAGCAGCTGCGCAGGGGTGTGCACGATGTGATCGTCGGCATCAACCTGCTCCGGGAAGGGCTGGATCTTCCCGAGGTGTCGTTCATCGCCATCCTCGATGCCGACAAGGAAGGATTCCTGCGGAATGAAACGACCCTGCTGCAGATCATCGGCCGCGCGGCCCGGCATACCGAAGGAAAAGTGGTTCTCTATGGAGATACTCTCACGGGCTCCATGAAGGCCGCGATCAACGAGACCGAACGCCGGCGGCGGGTCCAGGAGGATTATAACCGCGCGCAGGGCATCACCCCAACGCAGATCAAAAAAGCCATCCGCGAATCCATACGCTCGAAAAACGAAGAAGCAACGGCGCCGATCCCCGAAGGTACGGCAGGAGAGATCATCAAGTCACTGGAGCGGGAAATGAAAAAAGCCGCGCGCGAAATGGATTTCGAGCGCGCGGCCAAGCTGCGGGACCGCATTAAGCAATTACGGCAATAATCCACACTTGCATACCAAAGAGCACGTTGGTACGATACGACCAATGTGCTCTTTCGTCTCCTACAAACAGCGTTGATTGGGGGTCATCATGCAGCAGATGTGTCCGGAATACTATCGCGGATGCAAGATCCGGGGCCCCGGCTGCACGCAGGGGGCAGCCCTGGAATGCTCGATCAATCAGGACGCGCAGCAAATCCCGCAGATGCTTCGCATAATATGGAAGTCCCTCGCGGAGCAGGGATATTTTCTCTACGATGATCCGGATTTGGCGCCCCTGTGGGGCCCACACGGACTTATTCATAGGGAGCATACCCGCACAGGGATGGTCTTCACCTCGAATTTGATCGATCAGTCCTATCTCAAAGAGATACTGGCCGCAATCGATCAGATGGTCGAAGCCTACCTTCGATCTCGCAAGCATGCCCTTCTGGTCAAAACGCTCTGTACCTATTTAAAAGCCAAGCACAATGGCGCCGGCGCCTAAAACGCGCGAGTCGGCATCACCAATGCCGGCTCCTTTCTTTCGTTGACGCCGCCTCCTTTCTCTGATATATTCAAGCGACTATGCCAATCACCCGATCAGCCCAAAAAGCGCTCCGGCAATCTGTCCGCCGGAGAGCGAGAAACCTCATCCGAAAAGACGCCTATAAAAACGCGGTCAAAGAAATCCGCAAATTCGCTGCAGCCGGGAAAATCGATGATGCGCGCTCGCTCTTCTCGCGGCTCTATAAAACCCTCGACAAAGCCGCCAAAACTCACGCCATCAAAGGCAACAAGTCCAGCCGTCTGAAATCGCGGCTGACCAAACTCATCGGCAAGGCAGCAGCGCGTTAGGAGCGGGCCAGCATCCGCAGCAGCGAATCTTTTGCCCGCGAGACGCCGGTTTTAATCCGCACATCCTCCTTGAGAAAATCTGCGAGATTCCGGAGGAGCGTCTCAAGGGAAAGCCCCCGCACCGCGGCGGTTGCTTTTTTTATGACAACCGGGTGCGTCCCCGGCGGCCCGGCGGCGGGGAGGCCTGCGTCGAGGCACGATTTAACCGCAAGGAGGATGCGCGCGTGTTTCGCAAGATAGGCGAAGATGCCCATCTCGTCCTCTCCCTGCGCCGAGAGCGCGAAAAGGTGCCCGAGTGCCTCGCGGGGTGCGGAGAAAAACGTATCGCCGAGATCAAAGATGACTGACCCGCGCCGAGCTCCGGCCGGACCGGTATTCCCGCGGCTGACCGCTGTCTTTTCAAGCTCATTGCCGATCGCCCAAAGATCCCCGCGGCCCGCCGAAGCGAATGCGGCAACCTCGGAAGGAGAGAGGTTAAGCCCGCGCCGGGCGGCCTCTTCCCTGACCCAGCGCGCGAGCGCTGCTCCCCGCAGTGGAGCGGACTCCTGTATCTTGTCGAAGTATCCGGAAACGTCTGCAAGTCGTTTCTTTGCATCTCCTTCCAGCGCCTCATCCCATACCACCAGCAGGGTGGCCGCATCTTGGCGGCTCGCGGCGAGGGCCGCGCGCAGGATTTCAAACTGGCGGGGTGCGGTAAGCGGCCGCTCGACCACTACGAGTTTCTTTGCGGCAAAAAGCGACCCCCCGCCGATGATGGCACCCAGGGCGGCCAGGTCATGTACGTCGGCGTCAAAGCGATGCAAATTAAACGCATTGCCGTTCTTGCGCCGGTACTCGCCGATAATGTCGTTCAATTTTTTCCGGCTGCGGTAGGTATCCGCGCCGTA
>CAYIEG010000055.1:0-4005 GCA_964362375.1 uncultured Candidatus Saccharibacteria bacterium | reverse complement strand
TCCCACCCTCTTTCTTCGAGGGCGGCGGTGATTTTTTTGATGATGGCGTCTATTTCCGTATCGGTCAGGGTGCGCTCGGTTGACTGGAAGACGAGGTGGAAGGCCACGCTTTTTTCTTCGGCGTCGCGCATCTCTGCATCCTGGAAATAGTCGAATAAATCGGTATCGGCGAGCAGTCCGCCTCCCGCGGCTTGGATGGTGTTCTCGATGTCTTGGGTTCGGGTGCCTGCCGGCACGACGACGGCAATATCGCGGATGACCGAGGGATATTTGCCGATCGGCCGGAATTCGGATTCGGCGGATGCAAGCCGCGCCAGCGCCGTCATATAGATTTCTGCGGCGATGATCCGCGCTTTTGCCTTGATGTCTCTCAATATGTCGGGGTGTATTTCGCCGATATGCCCTATTTTTTCGTCCCCGACTTTGATTTCGACAAAGCGGTACGGATGGAATTTATCGCGGGGCGCGGGTTCGCGGCCCGGCACGTCGTCGTACCAGTGGTCGCTGACGCCGAGTGATTCGAGCAGGAGATCGAGCGTTCCTTTCAGCTGATAAAACTCTTCCCCGCCCCCGCCGCTCTTCTCCGCGCGCACGAGTACGAGGTCCTTGCGCTCCTGAATTCCGGATTCCGGGCTTTTTGCTCTTTCAAACGATTTTCCTATACCGAATATTGCTACAGTATCGGCTCCCCGCAGGTTTTCCGCGGCGGACACGACATACTTTGCCATGAGGCGCGGCGTCAAATATGCCATTTCCGGATTGGCTGGGTTTTCCAAAGCGAGAAGGCGGTCTTTCGGGATACGGAATATGTCAAGCTCTTTGTCTCCGGTAAATTCGTACAGATGGCTCTCGATAAATCCCGCTCCGATGAGAAAATCCCGCACTCGCCCTTCCCAGAAAAGCTCGTCGTTGCGTTCGGGCGAAGCGAGCGGGAGGTGCGGCATCTGGGGCGCGACATTTGCATAGTCAAAGAGCCGCGCCACTTCTTCGATCACGTCTTCTTCGATTTGGATATCGCGCCGCGCGGTCGGCGGCATTACCACAAAATCGCGGCCTTTGCTTTTTGCCGTCCAGCCGAGGCGCCGGAAGGCGTCTTTATAGAATGAAGCCGGAATTTTTGCTCCGATGAGGCGCTCGGCGTATGCGGGGCGGAAGAGGATCGCAGCCCCCTTTATCTTTTTGGGATAGGCGTCAACGGTTCCCGCCAGAATAATGCCGTCGGCGACTTGTTGGATAAATTGGGCGAGGCGGTCAACTGCCGCGGCGGTTTGATTCGGGTCCAGGCCATGCTCGAAGCGGTGCGAGGCATCGGTGCGGAGATTAAGCGCGCGCGAGCCCACGCGGATCCGTACTTGATCGAAATTGGCCGATTCGAGCACGATAGTTCGTGTCTCGGACGAGACGCCTGAATGTTTGCCGCCCTTGATGCCCGCGATCGCGACCGGCTCTTGCTCGTCTGCGATCACCAGAATGTCGGGATTGAGCGCGTAGGTTTTGTCGTCCAGCGCCGGCATCCGCTCCCCTTTCTCTGCCCGGCGCACGGTGATGGTTTTTTTGTCCTTCGCGTGCAGGCGGTCGAAATCAAACACATGCAGCGGCTGCCCCGTCTCCAGCATCACATAATTTGCCGTGTCCACGATATTGTTGATGGACTGCAGGCCGCACACTTCAAGCCGTTCGCGGAGCCAGGTCGGCGACTCCCCCACCTTTATCCCATCCATCACCCGCGCGGTATAGCGCGGGCAGTCCTCCGGATTCTCGATTTTTACCCGCAGCGTATCTGCTGCTTTCCGGTTTCTGTCTTCGGCGAACTTTAAACTTTGAACTTTAAACCTTGAATTTTTCAGCGCCGCAATCTCGCGCGCCAGTCCCGCATGCCCCGACGCATCCGCAATGCGGTTGGGCAAGATTTTTATATCCAGCGTCCAGTCCTCCCCGGTCTTGTCGACGCTTTCCACTTCAAATACGCGCAACGTCAAAAACCCCGCCAATTCTTGCGGGTCGTCGGCAAAACCGGCGAGTTCTTTGAGCCAGTTATAGGAGAATTTCATTGCTGCTGGTTTTCGAAGAAGTGCGTCGCCATGCCGCGGAATCCATAACGGGTCATTGAAACTTCCTTGCGGAGTTCGGGGTCGGCAATGCGGCGGATTTCATCTTCCAGTTTTTTATCATAGTCGTCGAAATCCTTTTTGGTCGCTTCTCCGCGTTTGATTTGTTCCCACAGCGCGATATCTTCTTCCGTGAGGCGGTTGGTATCTATCTCCGCCGCGAACGGATAAAATCCTTTTTGCGCCTCTTGGTCGCCCCGTTGCCAACGCCCCAAATTTTCTTTTGCCTCCATGACCAACTCGTGTATTTCACCTCGGGATGCATCGGGGTTTTGCTCCCCGCGGCCGCTGATCGGTTGCTCGCTCATATATTTAAAATTGCTTTAAAAATCTTAAATCTCCTCCCCGGAACAATCGGATGTCCGGGATTTTGTATTTCATCATGGCGAGGCGGTCAATGCCCATCCCGAAGGCAAACCCCGTCACGTCCTTTGGATTGTAGCCCGCGGCGCGAAAGACAGCGGGGTGCACCATGCCCGCCCCCGCAAGCTCAAGCCACCCTGTCCGCTTGCAGACCGGGCACCCTTTTTGATCGCAGTAAGTGCATGAAATATCCACCTCAAAAGACGGCTCGGTAAAGGGGAAGTAGCTCGGGCGCAAGCGGATCGCGACGCTCTGTTTGAAGAGCCGGGAGAAAAATTCGGCGATGACGGCTTTGAAGTGGGCGACGGAAATCTCTTTGTCCACCACGAGTCCCTCCAGTTGTGAGAATTGCACATCGTGCGACGCGTCGGTCGCTTCATATCTATATACCCGCCCCGGCACAATGATCCGGATGGGCGGCTGGTGCGTCTCCATATACCGTATCTGCACAGGGGAGGTATGCGTCCTCAGCAACATCGCGGACGCGCGCGGACCCATTTCATCGCGGACGCGCGCGGACGACTTTTTCTGCGTTTGTCCGCGTTTATAGGTGTCCGTGTCAGTCCGCGATTCTGGCTTCAGCCAGAATGTATCCCACATGTCCCGCGCGGGATGCTCGGCCGGAATATTGAGCGCGTCGAAATTGTAGTATTCGCTCTCCACCTCCGGTCCCTCGACCACCGCAAATCCCATTGAGGAAAAGATCGCCGTGATCTCGCGGGTGAGCGTGGTGATCGGGTGCAGGTGCCCGCGCAGGGATCGGATCCCTGGGCGGGTTACGTCAATCCATTCTTTTTTGAGGATTGACTCGCGATCGGTCGCTTCGAGCTGGGCTTTTTTCTCCGCGAGCCGCTCCTCAATTTCGCGTCGCAGTCGGTTGGCCTCCTCCCCTATTTTTTTCCGCTCCTCGGCCGGCAGGTTTTTCAAAGAATCAAAGATTGCCGCTAGCGCCCCCTTGCGCCCTAGATACGAAATCCGCAGCTCCTCGACGGCGTCGAGGGTCTGGGTCTTGCCGAGTACCGCGTGAAATGATGTTCGGATGTCGCCGAGTTCTTTTTGCACGGATTTATTTTACCGGAGATCACCTCCCGAGGCGATATTGACAATAAGGCAGGAAGGAGGTATAATAAATTATAGTTTTGGTACCTTGGTTTTCTGTTAGTTTCACCCACCTCTTTCTTGAAAGGAGCGGGAGATGAACAACACGAAGCAGGGCGGGTATGCATGTATGGCGGCGGCGGTCAGCGCGTTTGGCGGGCGGTGTCGGAACGAGGCCAAGGCGAGTGGATTTTGTTTGAACCCGCACGAGCCGGGCGACGATCCGGCGGAGGCCTCGAAGCTTGTTCTGCTCAATCTCTGGCTGAGCAATAACAGGCTCCACAGGGAAGCTATGCGTCTCGGCTTTTCGATCCGGAACCGATCCCTTGAGGGGGTCCAGGAAAAGCACGAGCTGGAGTCATCTTTGCTCCAGCGATCGCTCCATCGGTATCGAAAACACTTCGGGGATAACGGTTGCTCGGTTTTTGGCAAGGAG
>CAYIEG010000054.1:0-4019 GCA_964362375.1 uncultured Candidatus Saccharibacteria bacterium | reverse complement strand
CAAAATCAAATCCCCGCATACAATTTTAGAGTGATAAAAGCTGTCGGCCGCGTCTCCGTACTCCTGGGGATTTTGCAGCAAAGTCACTACGACGTGGCGCTTTTTCGCGCGTGGCTCCGGCGCCATCCGCGGCCTGCGGATTGGGATCTGTTCCTCGAGAGAGTCGCGGTGGTTTGGACTTGGAAAGCGAGGATTCTTTTTTGGGAAAGCATTACCGTATCGCGTCTGCTCCCGTTGTCACTACGCATTAGTCTCTTTTTTCTCCGGCCGTTTGAATGGCTTGCGACGCGCTGGATACGCACGCGCGCCCGCAGCCGGATGCGGAAATTTAAATTCCGCGCAGTCATCGGCATCACCGGCAGTTTCGGCAAGACCACGACCAAAGAGGTATTGGCGCAGATGCTCGGGGAGAAATTTACGGTGCGCAAAACACCCGAAAATGTAAATACTTTGCTCGGCGTCGCGCGCTGGATTTTGCGCGAGCCCTTTCAAGACGGAGATATCGTAATCGTCGAGATGGGGGCATATCGAAGGGGCGACATTGCGGCACTCTGCCGTTTCGTCCGGCCTACGATAGGAATACTGACCGGCATCAACGAGGCGCACCGCGAGCGCTTTGGGTCGCTGGAAGCGACCGTGGCGGCGAAGTGCGAATTGTTCGACGCGTTGCCAAAGGGGTCAATGGCGCTCTGGAATGCCGATTCTGCTGTGCTCGCGGATGCAGTGGCGCGGCGGAGGGTGATTTGGGAAGAGGCGGGAGTGGCGCTGGCGCCCTACCGCCGCGGAGGCAATGCCGACTGGCGTATTGCAGTGCGGAATGTCGAGGAGATTGATCTGGAAATTGAATTTGCGCCCGCCGGACAAGCGGCAGAAGCGAGAAAAGAGATAGTCCGTTTCCCCGGCGCCCATCTTGCCCTCCCCCTTTCGGCCGCCGCATACATCGCAGGCAGGCAGGGACTGACGGCGGCGGATGTTGCGCGTTCGATTCAAAATTTGCGTCCGCTCGAGCGGCGGCTTGACCCGGGATACACCGCCGGGAATCATCTTTTGATTGACGATAGTTATAATATTACCCTCGACGGGGTAAAAGCGGCCTTAGGGGTTCTCGGCCGCATTGAGCGGAGAAAAATCGGCGTATTCGCGGGGATCCCAGAAGGGGGAGCCGAGGCCGAAAAAATCAACAGGGAGCTTGGAAAGATAATTGCACCCGCATTTGCGCTGATCTTGCTCCGCGAGACCCCGGTATATGAAGCGGTCCGAAAGGGGTTGATCGAGGGCGGCTTCCCCGAAGCGCATATCACGCGGTATAGGGATGGAAAGGATGTAGAGGCAATGCTCGCAAAAATAGTAAAAGAAGGCGACTGCGTCTATTTCTCCGCCTACGACTGGCCCGCCATTTATTTATAAATAAATCGTAGCTGACAACATCCTTACAAACTTGAGCTTGTAAGGATGTTATACACGATATGAAGCAGATAGGGGTATTTTTCGGATCGCGCTCGCCGGAGCATGATATTTCGATCATTACCGCGATGCGGGTGATCGGGGGATTCAAGTCCCTGCCCGAATACGCCGTTGTGCCGGTCTACATCGGCCGCACAGGGCAATGGCGCTTCGGCGAGGCGCTGGGCGACATCGCTTTTTACCGGAATCCGCAATACGAAAAACCGCTTCCCCGATATCGCGCGGATACGTTTTCCTTTACGGATAGCCGCCTGATCCTTCGCAGGAATCGGACAAGTATTTTTTCGCGTCCTGCCGAAGCGGTGCTCGATCTCGCGTTCCCGTGCTTCCACGGCTCGTACGGAGAAGACGGCACAATCCAGGGACTTTTTGAAATGGCCGGGATTCCCTACGTCGGCTGCGGAGTGCTGGCTTCAGCCCTGGTGATGAGCAAGATCCATGCGCGGCGGGTGCTTGATCGCGTCGGCATACCGTCGGTTCCGACCGCGGTGCTTTCCCGCGAGGTTTTTGGGCAAGACCGCAAGGCCGCGATCGCAGAGGCGCTCAAAAAAATCCAGTTTCCGATTTTTGTGAAGCCCAATACGCTCGGCTCGAGCATTGGCGTCGCGCGCGCATCAAATGAGAAAGAATTGGAATGGGCGCTGGAGGTCGCGTTTCAGTTCGATACGACCGCACTTGTGGAGCAGGCGGTCCAGAATTTAAAGGAAGTGAATGTCGCGGTGATCGGCCATCGTACGTTGCTTGTTTCCGAAACCGAGGAGCCGCAATTCAAGAGCGCCTACCAGACGTTTGAGGAAAAGTACGTCATCAAAGGCGGGACGCTGACGCAGGGGAAAGGAAAGACAAAAAGCAAAATCCCCGCCGACCTGCCGTCCGATATCGCAAAAGCCGTCAAGGGTGCGGCAGAGACGGCGTACCGGGCGCTCGGCGCATCGGGTATCAGCCGCTTTGACTTTTTCGTGGATGCCAAGACATGGCAGTGGTATTTGGGCGAGATAAATCCGCTTCCCGGCTCTCTGCAGGCGCATCTTTGGGAAGCATCGGGCATTCCACTGCCGCAGCTTTTGGAAAAACTGGTAGGGGCGGCACAGGAGCGCTTTGCCGAGGAGCAGGCGCTGACGCGGGTGTTCGATTCTTCAGTGCTGAAGAAATGATGCGATGTGTGCCGCGCACTCGTCCGGCTTTTCGAGAAAAACAAAGTGGCCTCCGTCGAGAAGCAGGAGTTGTGATCCTTTGATGAGCGTGTGATATTCGTCCGCGTCGCGCAGGGGAGTGATCCGGTCGTCCTTGCCCCAGACGAGCAGGGTTGGTGCGGAAATCTTTTTTGCATCCGGGCGCAGATCCTCGGCGAGCACTTTTTTCAGGGTCTCGCGCAGCGCCCCGCGCGCCACTTGATAATCGCGGCTGCCGAATGCCGCACCGAGCAAGTTTTTCAGCCGCAGTATGAATGCAAAATCGCGCACCGCGAAAAATAGGGTTTTGAAAAGGGCGCGGCCGGTCCTAAGCAGTATGAGACGTGGCGACCGAGCATAGATGCCTGCAGCGCTAATCAAGACCAATTTCTCAACTTGATCCGGAGCGCGCGCCGCAAATTTTATCGCAATCCGTCCGCCCAGCGAATGGCCGACGAGTGTCACCTGCGCCAGACCGAGCTTTTTGAAAAGTGCTTCCAGCGTGGTACAATAATCATTGAGCGACAAGCCGCCTTGGGAGGCGAGAGGGGAGTCGCCGAAGCCGGGGAGATCCACCTGCACAAATGCATACGCGGGAAAACGCTCTGCGAGCCGTACCGCAAGATCGTCAAAATCTCTTCCGGTCATGGCCCATCCGTGCAGAAAAATCAGCGCACGAGATGCAGAGCCGATGGGGCCGCCTTTCGTCTCGATACGGAGTAGCTGATCGCCGACGAGTATCTGCATACGTTTTTATGCTACTATTATTTAGAGCATGTCTCAAACTGGCCGACGTTTTGGGGAGCAGGCGCAATATTGACAAATTCAATATTAATGATATAGTAAGATTGTAAAGATTCGTCGCGACGGTTGCTAAAAGGTTTTAGGGCTTATGCAGCAAGAGCTGGTTATCGCAATAGTTGCGGGTTTTGGCGGGATGCTGGGCTGGGGTTTTGCCGATTTTTTTGCCAAGAAAACGATTGATGAGATAGGGGATGTGGTGAGTTTGGTCTGGGCGCACCTCTTCGGTACGGTAATACTTTTCATTATCGCGCTGTATCAGTGGAGTATAAACGGGCGCGAGGTGGCGCTCCCCGCCGATTTGGGGACGTGGTTCCTGTTGCTGTTTTTCGGCGCATTGCAGGCAACCGTTTATTTCCTGGTTTATAAGGGGTTCGGCAAGGGGAAAGTGGCCTTGCTGAGCCCGGTATTTTCATCTTTCTCCGGTTTAACCGCCGTATTCTCGGTGGCGATTTTTGGCGAGCTCTTGACCGGTAACCTGCTGGTGGCGCTCATCATCGTTTTTCTCGGAATACTGCTCCTCAATATCGACGTCGAGGCCCTGCGCGCAAGCCGCATTGACTTTCTCCGCCTACCGGGCTT
>CAYIEG010000053.1:0-4133 GCA_964362375.1 uncultured Candidatus Saccharibacteria bacterium | reverse complement strand
CGGCGTCACGCGCGAGCGGATCCGCCAGATTGAAGCGAAAGCGCTGGAGCGCATCCGTATGCATCGTATGGCCAAGAAACTGGAGGGATATTAACCGCTGCCGACGTTGAGCGACGTTGAGCGCAAGCCACCCATGGGACAACGGCACGACGGGTGAAGGTAACTTGCTGTTGAACGAACGCAACATCTGCAGCGGTAAGTAAAGTTATCCACACTCGATCTTTTGCCGCCGGCGGGTTCGGTAGTAAGATGAACGTATGTCCGGCGATGTAAACCAGCCAGAAGGAGCGGAAAATAAAAAACGCCTGCTTCTGATCGAAGACGAGGAGGTGATTTTAGAATTGCTCCGGGAAAAGCTCGTCGATGCGGGCTACGAGGTGGCGGTCGCAAAGGACGGCATCTCGGGGCTGACCCTTATACGGGAGACAAAGCCGGATTTGGTACTGCTTGATATGGTGCTCCCGGGGCTCTCCGGCTTTGAGATCCTTGAAAAGATGAAAGAGGAGGGACTGCTTCCAGCGCTCCCTGTTCTTATTATTTCCAATTCAGGCCAGCCGATTGAGCTGGAACGGGTGCTGCATCTTGGCGTGCGGGATTATTTGATCAAGGTCAATTTCGATCCGCACGAGGTGCTGACACGGGTGCGGAATCTTCTCCAAGTGGAGGGGGAGGCGAATAAAAAATCGGTGGCGGCATCCACTCTGCCGGGCGGCGAATCGACTGGCGGCCGGCGGATCCTGATCGTCGAGGATGATCTTTTGCTGGTCGGACTGCTTGAGCGGAAGTTTCTGGAAGAAGGCTACCGGGTGTACAAAGCGCTCGATGCCGACCAGGCGAAGCGCGTGCTCGAGGCGAATCAAGCAGATGCGATATTGCTGGATATGGTATTGCCCGGGATGGATGGCTTCACGCTTCTGCGCCAGCTCAAAGAAGATGCGCGGTGGAAAGAGATACCGGTGGTGGTGATATCGAACCTCGGCCAGCAAGAAGAGATCGAGAAAGGTCTCCGTCTCGGCGCGGCAGATTACATTGTAAAAGCGAATATTTCTCCGGCAGAAATCGTGCAAAAAGTCGAAGGAGTACTGAAATCACATAACTAATAATATTCTATAAATCTATGGCGACATATGCAGGAGTCGGGATGAGTAAAAATACCGACTCGTATCAAGCGGGTTACGAAGCCGCAAAGACCGCAGTCGAGCGCGCCGGAGGGGGTACGCCGGATTTCCTTTTCGCATTCGCCTCGGTGAGCTTCAACCAGCCGGAGCTCGTAAGGGGGATCCGTGACGGCGGGGGGAAAGCCGCTTTGGTCGGCTGCAGCGGCGCGGGCGAGATCACCAACGAAGGCCCGAATCAAAAATCGGTGGGGGTGATGGCGATCCGGTCGGACGGCATCTCTTTTTATACCGGGCTCGGAAAAGACATCAAGTCGGGCGCCCGCGAAGCGGGGCAGGCGGTTGCCCGTGAAGTAAAAGCAAAGGCCGACAAATCGCTGCGGGCGTTCATCATGCTGCCGGATGTCCTGACCGGTAACGGGGCGGATATCGTGCGCGGAGTGCTGGATGTGATGGGCCCGCATTTTCCGGTGGTCGGCGGGGCGGCCGGGGATGATTTTCTGTTCGAGAAGACGTATCAGTACCGGGATGATGAGGTGACCTCTGGAGCAGTCGGGGGCGTGGGGCTCGCGGGCAAATTTACGATTGGAATCGGCGTCCGCCACGGCTGGGTGCCGATCGGCCTGCCCATGAAGGTGACCAAGGCCAAGGGGGCGGTGCTCTACGAGCTCGACGGCAAGCCCGCCGTCTCGATCTACGAGGATTATTTCGGCCAGCGGGCGGAGGAGCTGCGTAAAGAGGCGCTGGCGCGTCTTGCAATCACCTATCCTTTGGGGCTCAAGATTCCGGAATACGAGGAAGAGTACCTCATCCGCGATCCGATCACCGTCGGCGCGGACGGCTCGATCACCTGCGCGGCCGAGATACCGGAGGGGTCGGAGGTGCGCCTGATGATCGGATCGAAAGAAAAGGCGATCGAGGCGGCCCAAGACGCGGCCCGGCACCTCATGAAGGAATTCGAGATCGACAAGACCGAGCCCAAATTCGTCCTCATGTTTAACTGCATCGCGCGGGAAAAGCTCTTTGCGCAGAATGCCAACGATGAAATCCACGCGGTTATGCAGATCATCGGGCCGGACGTGCCGCTCTTGGGTTTCTATACCTATGGGGAGCAGGCGCCGCTTGGCGGAGAGGTGCGGGATCCGGAAAAATGCGATCCGCGATTCTACAACGAGACAGTCGTCATGTTCGCGATCGGGGAATAAGGCGTCCCGGTGCCGACAATTGCATACCGCAGTTTTCTGAACCACGGGACATTGTAACGTCGCCGATATTGCAATTTCGGCAGCGTGACGCTGGGACAGTCTCAACGTCTGTATCAACTGTCGGCACAGGGACGATTATCTGATAATTTAGCTGTATATGTCTCTTCGGACCATCATTATCCTTATCATCGCTGGAGGCGTGGCCGTGTTGTATTATGCCCGGCCGGGTATCTTCAGGATATCGCCGCAGTCATCAGCCCCGGCCAAAGTATTCACGGTCGGGGTCATGCGCAATCCCCCTTCGGTCGATCCGGCCTGGCTCGGGTTCCAAGCGGGCATGAAGGCGCGGGGGTACCAAGAAGGAAAGAATGTACGGTATATAGTGGATGAGGTTGGAACTGGCCTGCCGGCCACGAAGAAGAAAGTGGAGGTGCTGATGGATCAAGACATTGATGTGCTCTATGTGATGGGATCGCTCGCCGGTCGTGCGGCAAAGGAGGTGACGCAGGAAAAGAAGTCGGGCTTGCCGGTGGTCTTTGGCGTGGTGTCCAACCCGATCGCGGTGGGTCTTGTGAAGAGCATGCAAAGCTCCGGCAATAACCTCACCGGAATAACGCCGTATAACGAAGTGGTGGTGTCCAAACGCGCCGAGGTGTTCCGGGAGATGGTGCCGTCATTGAAGCGCATCATCTTTGCGTGGAGCGACCCGCACACCAGCGGCATTGAGAATCTCCGGGAGACGGCGTCCTCACTTGGCGTGGAGCTCGTGGAGCGCCGGACCCCCAGTCGGGAGGAAATGCTTGCGTTTCTCAAAGAGTTCCCCTTCCGCGCCGGAGACGGGCTCATGCGCTCGACCGATAGCATGTCGGGGTCGCTTCTGAACGAATTCATCGCTCTGGCCGAGGAGAAGAAGATTCCTCATGCGGGTACCAACGCCAACGATGCAGATCTCGGGGCGCTTATGAGCTACGGCGCCAACTATTACAAGATCGGGGAGCAGGCCGCGCGCCTGACCGATGCGATTCTGAAGGGCGCCAAGCCCGCCGATCTGCCGGTCGAACTGCCGGAAGAATTTGATTTTGTGATCAACGCCAAGACCGCCGACGCCATCGGGCTTATTATCCCTTCCGCATCCCTCAACAAAGCCACCCGTATTATTCGCTAACCCGGGATGAGGGGATGACCTCGATTCATGCGCCGCATCCTTTCAGCATTTCTTTGGTGGGCACCGCGTCTTTTCCTGATCGTCGGAGGACTCGCGGCGGTGAATCTTGTCTGGTTCTTCCCCGCTCTGCAGAGTACGCGCGCGTCCGCTTCGATCTTGGCGTTGGAAATCGCCGACCGATTCCGCACCAGCATGATCGGATTTCTGGATAGCGGGCTCAACGAACTCAATCAGGCGGCCGATGCGGTCGGGTTCGATCCCCCGACGGCGGGACAGATCCTCAACCGCCTGCTGAAACACAACCCCGGCTTCCGGGACGTCGCATTGGTCGATCGTTCGGGCAAGGAAACGCTCCGTATCGATCGCTTCCGCCTCGTGCGGAAGGGCGACCTGGGCAACCACCGCGGCACTCCTTATTTTCATTTGGCACTCGACGGCAATCCGAATTTTGGAGACGTTTTTATTACGCCCGAAGGAGAGCCGCACATCACGCTTGCGGTTCCGGTGCTCGGTATTGCGTCGCAATCAGAGTACGTCCTCGTCGCCACGCTCAATTTAAAAAGCTTATCCCATGTGATAAAGGAATTGCGCGTGGCGAACGGCGTGGTTTATCTCGCAGATCGGCAGGGATTTCTCGTGGTGCATCCC
>CAYIEG010000052.1:0-4265 GCA_964362375.1 uncultured Candidatus Saccharibacteria bacterium | reverse complement strand
TGAAAAAGTATTGCGCGTGGTGCGGAAAGCAGACCAAGCATAAGGAAGCGAAGAAGACCTAAGGAAGCAGCATAGGGAGCTTAGTTAAGTGGTATAATAGGTGGCTCCAAACCACCGGTCGGGGGTTCGATTCCCTCAGCTCCCGCCATGGCGATTTATTATCTTCTTGCCGCAGAGACAGTACTGCTCTTCCTGACAGTCGCATTTCTCGTATTCGAGATTTACGCGTTTGTCATATCTCCGCGGCGCGGATCCGTTTTTGCGCCGACGCGGGAGGCGCGCGCTGAAACGGCCTTGGCGCTTGCGGGATTGAGGCCGGGCGAGCTCATGCTTGATCTTGGGTCCGGCGACGGAGCGATGCTCATCGCGGCGGCCCGCCGCGGTATCCGCAGCCGCGGGGTGGAGATAAACCCTTTTCTCGTTTGGTATTCGCGCTGGCGCATCCGGCGCCTGGGGTTTGGCGGGCTGGCCACCGTGGTGCGGGGCGATTTCTTCGCGCATCCGTTTCAGGACGCCGATGTCGTTTTTCTCTATCTCGTCCCCAAGACCATGCAGAAGCTCTCGGAGCGGCTCCGCCAAGGAGTGCGCCCCGGCGCCCGGATTATTGCCAATCGGTTTCCCCTCCCCGGCTGGACCCCTTCTGCCGAGCAGGATCAGATATTTTTGTACCGGCAATAATTTAGAACCTATCTCAATGAAAATCCACTACTGCAGCGACCAATTTTCGGCTGCAAGTCCCTCAGGGCTCCTCGTCGTACCTTTCAGGTACGCCGTCGTCGCCCTTCAGGACTTTCGCTCGAAAATTGATCGCTTCGCTACGTGTTTTTCATTGAGATAGATTCTGCAGTTCGCGTGTGCCTTCTACAATATGCCGAGTACAAAAGAAAAATTAATCGAGTCGCTCGTTGAAAACGGGTATCTGAAAACACCGCGGCTGATTGACGCGTTTCGCGCGATTGACCGCGCGGATTTCGTCCTGCCGATGCACCGCCCCGAGGCCTATGCGAATTATCCCCTGCCCATCGGCGAGGGGCAGACCGTTTCGCAGCCGCTGACGGTCGCGATCATGCTTGAGTTTCTGGATCCCCGGCCGGGCGAGCAGATTCTGGATATCGGCGCCGGGTCAGGATGGCAATCCGCTTTGCTTGCGCAGATAGTTTGTAGAGATCTTAGTACTCTACAGAAAGGAAAAGTGGTTGCAGTAGAGCGGATTCCGGCGCTTTGCGACTTTGCGCGGAAGAATTTGGAAAAATATGATTTTGCCGCACGCGGCAGGGTCTCGGTCTTTTGCCAAGATGCGACCATAGAACTCCCCGGCCAAGGCGGGCCGTATGACAGGATCATTGTTGCTGCCGCCGCAACGGGTCGTATTCCGGAGCTTTGGCGCCGCGCAGTGAAAACCGGCGGGCGGATTGTCGCACCCATCGGGAATTCGCTCTGGGTATTTGACAAGAAATCCGAAGAGGATTGGGAGGAGCGGGAATTCAAGGGGTTTCAGTTTGTGCCGCTGGTGACAGGAGCGGAAACTCGGCGCGATGCGCCAGAGGCGATCAAGGGCGACCGCTTCAAAGGAGGAAAATCCCTTCTTTCCTTGGTGGTGCTCGGATTCTCCTCTCTGCTTGCCTTGTCTCTTGCTCTCGCGTATGAAGTCTATCTCCGTCACTCCCCTGCCGGCACGCAGGAGGTGAAAGTGGCGCAGGGCATGGGCTCGCGGGAAATCGGCGCCCTGCTCAAGCAGGAGGGCGTCATCCGCTCCAAATGGGCATTTGTCACTTATGTCTTTTTGAAAGGGATCGCATCTTCGCTCAAGCCCGGCGTATATACTTTTGGAAATAATGCCATACCGGAGATCGCCGAGGCCCTTGCCGAAGGCACCCGGGATGAACGGATTCTTACCATTCCTGAAGGGTGGACGACCAAAGAAATTGCCGCGTATTTGGAGAAGAACGGCATAGGGACAGGACGGGATTTTCTTGCGCTTACCGGTGCGGAGGGTGCGCAGGGGTTTGTTGCGCGGTTTCCGTTTATTGCCGAGCGTCCTTCCGGCGCCGGGCTGGAGGGATATCTTTTCCCGGATACCTATTGGGTCCATCGTGATGCCTCCAGCCAGGCAGTAGTTGTAAAACTGCTGGAAAATTTTGAGCGTAAAGCGGCGATGCCCTTCGAGGCAGGGGTGCAGCTACGAAAAACATCGTTCCATGACGCCGTCATCATGGCATCTCTTATTGAAAAAGAAGTCGCCTCTGACGAGGAGCGCGCCATTGTTTCGGGTATTCTCTGGAAGCGTCTGGAAATTGGAATCCCCCTCCAGGTGGATGCCACGATCAATTATGTTACCGGTAAGCGGACCACGCGGGTCTCATTGGCAGAAACTCAGATCGATTCGCCTTTCAATACCTACAAATACCGCGGGTTGCCGGCAGGCCCGATTGCAAACCCCGGCATCTCGGCAATCCGAGCCGCGCTCTTCCCGAAAGAATCACCGTATCTGTACTACCTATCCGCTCCGGGCGGCAAAACAATATTTTCGCGGACGCTCGAAGAACACAATGCCGCGAAAGCAAAATATCTTTCGCCTTGACATCTTTCCGCCCCCCTATTATACTGCCACACGTACCCAGAGACGGCAGGCATACATAAGTCCTGCCCAGGGAAAACGCGAAGCATATGCTTCTCTCTTTGGGTGCAAAAAGCGCCTATTTTTTATGCTGACAAAGACACAAAAAACAAAGATAGTCGAGGAATTCGCCGAGCGATTTCGGCGTCAAAAAGTCGCGATATTCAGCGATCTGCACGGCATTTCGGTGGCAAAGGCCACCGCGCTTCGCCGGCTGCTGCGCAAAGAGAATGCCGAATATAAAGTCGCCAAAAAGACGCTGCTGGATCGGGCCCTCGCCGCAGTCGGGATTGAGATGAAGGCCAAAGACCTGAAGGGCGAGATCGGGGTCGCGTTCGGGTACGGGGATGAGGCGACGCCTGCCAAGATATTGGCGAAATTCAGCAAAGAAAATGAGACATTCAAGATTCTGGGCGGGATACTTTCCGGGAGGATTTTGAACGATCTGGATATCACAGCCCTCGCCCGTCTGCCCGGCCGTGAGCAATTGCTCGGGCAGCTCGCGGGCGCGCTCTCTTCTCCCCTGCGGGGCTTGGCCTCGGTATTGCAAGGAAATATGAGGAACGTGGTCGTAGTCCTTAATAAAGTAAAAGATCAAAAATAAAAAAAGTTTAAAATTTAAAAAATATGAACAAAGAAGAAATTCTGTCAGTGATCGAGAAGATGACGGTTCTCGAAGTCTCAGAGCTCGTGAAGGCGCTCGAAGAAAAGTTTGGGGTTTCGGCAGCCATGCCGATGATGGTTGGTGCAATGCCGGGTGCGGGGGCAGACGGCGACGGCGGAGAGAAAAAGGAAGAAAAGACCGCGTTTACGGTTGAGCTGACGAATGCCGGCGCCCAGAAGATTCAGGTGATCAAGGCGCTGCGCGAAGTAACCAACCTTGGCCTCAAAGAGGCAAAGGACCTTGCCGACGGGGCTCCGAAAGCGGTGAAAGAAGGAGTCGCGAAAGAAGAAGCCGAAGAAATGAAGAAGAAACTCGAGGCGGCGGGCGCAACGGTTACGATCAAGTAATCCGTGGAACGAATCCTCGAAAAACTCTTTGAATCGGTTTCCAAGGCAAGAATCCTCCGGTTGTTTATGCGAAATCCCGAGGATCGATTTCCGTTTGCAGAGATTGTGTCACGGAGCCAGGTACGGGCGAGAGTCGCCCGCACGGAACTCAAAAAACTTCTCCGTCTCGGCCTGATCTATTCCGGATCTGACCGGGTGGAGCTCAAAAAGAAGAGAAAAGGAGGAACGCGCGCCAAGAGGATACCGGTGTATTACGCGAATAAAGAATTTATAGCGTTCAAGGAACTTCGAGACCTTATCGCGCGGGCATCGGTGGCGCCAAGAAAAAGACTCTTCCGCCAGCTGAATGGTATCGGAAAGATAAAACTTGCGGTGCTGTCCGGTATTTTCATCAAGAACGGAGATAACTCGAGAATTGATTTACTGCTGGTGGGTGATGGTATCCATAGGCGTAAACTTGCCGCGTTTCTGGCAAATACCGAATCAGAACTTGGAAAGCCAATTCAGCATACCATAATGGACAGCGAGGAATTTAAATATCGGACAGACATGTACGATAGATTTCTAAGGGACATCCTGGAGTATCCGCACGAGAAACTGATCAACAGATTGAATCTATAAATCAAAACCGCCCGGG
>CAYIEG010000051.1:0-4291 GCA_964362375.1 uncultured Candidatus Saccharibacteria bacterium | reverse complement strand
CTTTACGTCACCGGCAAGGGACGACTTGTTATCTTGTTATAAGGGGGGCGGGTAATGGAGTGCGCGAAGTGCGGTAAGCCGATCGACAAGAACGATGTCCATTTCCAACAAGTGGAAGGGCATAATCGGTTTTCGTTTTATGACTTTGACTGCGCAATGGAAGTGCCATCAGTAATGGCGGTCTTGCAGGGAATACGGGCCGCCAGCGTTAGTCAGAATGCCCCTCCTGTAAAGGAGAGTCGGTGAAAGTACCGTTTTACTGTACGGTTTGCGGACGAAGGATCGCGCCTCTTCGCGAGACGGTGACGGATGCACACGGTCAGATTGAGCATAGACATACATTCCACTGCGCCGAGTGCGGGACCAAACGGGAGTTCGATATAGTGGCCCATCGGCCGGTAATCATAAGGTCGAGGCTGCTCAACGACTGAAGCGGTAACGCATGCCGAGGATACACCTCGGCTTTTTCATTCGAGATGCAGGGAACGCTCCAGTTCCTCGAGCCGGACGCGGAGCGGCGCGAACCGCATGAGGTCCGGGCTCGCTTTTACCAGCGCCAGCGCTTCCTGGCGTACGGCGCGGACCAGTTCCGGATCGGTGATTCCTTTGAGGACGAGGTCCGAGGCGCCCGATTGCCGGGTGCCGAAGAGTTCCCCCGGGCCGCGGATCTTCAGATCCTCTTCCGCGAGCGCGAAGCCGTTTTTCGCTTCCGCGAGCGCGCGGAGGCGCCGCGCCGCCATGCCGTCTTCCGTCGGAAAGAGAAAACAGTACGACTGTTCCCCTCCTCTGCCGACTCTCCCGCGGAATTGATGCAGCTGCGCCAAGCCGAATCGCTCCGCGCCTTCGATTAGCATGACCGCGGCGTTGGGTATATCCACGCCGACCTCGATGACCGACGTAGAGACGAGAATATCGAATTCCCGGTCGCGGAATTTTTTCATGACCGCATCTTTCTCCTTTGATTTCATTTTCCCGTGGAGCACCCCAACCCGCAAATCCGGGAAAATTTCTTCGGAAAGTTTTTTATGCTCCTCGGCCACGGTTTTTACTTCTGCGAGCAGCAATTGCTGTTGATAGCGTTTTGAACTTTGAACTTTGAACTTTGAACTTTCGTCGGGCGGCTCGATTCTCGGGCAGATCACGAATGCCTGTCTCCCCTTTCTTATTTCTTCACGGATAAGTCCGTAGGCCGCACTCCGCTCCTGCGGCGGCACGATTCGGGTGATGACCGGCTTGCGGGATTTGGGCATTTCGTCAAGGAGTGAGAGATCGAGGTCGCCGTAAATCGTGAGCGCCAGAGTCCGCGGGATCGGGGTTGCGGTCATGGAGAGAAAATGCGGAATGAGCGAGGTGTCGCGTCCGGCCAGCACGGAGCGTTGGCTGACTCCGAAGCGATGCTGCTCGTCTACTACTACAAGGCCGAGATTTTCAACGCGTACGTTTTTTTGAATCAGGGCGTGGGTGCCGACGACGATATCCCCATCCGTCGGCCGTTTTTTCTTGTCCGCTCCGACGACGAGGCCGATGGTTATGGCAAGGGGCGTGAGCGCTTTTGAGAGTGTCGCAAAGTGCTGGCGCGCGAGAATTTCGGTCGGCGTCATGAACGCCACCCGGTGTCCTGCGCGCACGGCCAAAAGTGCGGCCGCGGCCGCCACCACGGTTTTGCCCGACCCGACGTCTCCTTCCAGGAGCCGGTTCATGGGGTGCGGCTTTTCCATGTCTTTTGCGATTTCCCAGATCGAGCGCCGCTGCCCATCGGTGAGAGAATACGGGAGCGAATCCACGAAGCGCTTGATGAGGGCGACGTCGGCGGAGATGGCGGGTGAGCGCGATTGCTTGAGGCGCGAGCGCTCGCGGAGTGAGCGCAGCTGCAGGAGCAGGAGGTCTTGGAACATGAACCGGCGCTCCGCGGCTGTGGCCTCCGGGCGCGTCTGGGGAAAATGAAGGGTGCCGACTGCTTCGGCGATTCCCGGGAGCGAGTGGCGGCTTCGGGTTTCGTCCGGCAGCGGGTCAGGGATCGTGTGCCGCAATTCAATGAATGATTTGACGAGAAACCGCAGCCAGCGCGAGGTAATCCCTTGGGTTTCGGGGTACATGGGGATTAGCCCGCCGGTGTGTATCCCTTGATTCTTGATTCTTGATTCTCGATTCGTGATTCTTTCGTACGCCGGATTTTGCAGGCAGATGCCTCTGGGCCCTTGCGCGACTTTCCCGGAGAGTCGTATCAAGAGCCCCTCGCGGATAGTGCGCGCGAGAAACGGCTGGTTGAACCACGTCGCGGTGATGCGTCCGGTCTCATCGCGTATCACGGCCTGCAGCAGGGTCATGCGTTTGCGGAGGGTCCTGCCGGCGGTCACGCGCATGACTTCTCCCTCGATCGTGACCGTCTCCCCCGCCGCGACTTCGTTTATTTTTCTCGCGTCGGAAAAATCCTCGTAGCGGGAGGGGAAATGAAATAAGAGATCGCGGATGGTTTTGATGCCGAGGCGTTTCAAAGCGGGCACGATCCGGCGGCTGATTTTGGGCACGGATTCAATGGGTGCGGAGATAGAAGGCATAAGAGTACTCTATATTCGCACGGGCAAAAACAAAAGCGCCTGCATGCAGGTGCTTTTGTTTTTATGAACGCCCTCGAGAGGAATCGAACCCCTATCTGAAGCTCCGCAAGCTTCTGTCCTGTCCGTTGAACGACGAGGGCAAATTTTAAAATTTAAAACCCGATGCTGCGCGCGATTTGGTCGGTGAAGAATTCCTTGTGCTTTTCCTCCGGGAGGAAATCGGAGAGGGCGTTTTTGATCCGATTCGGATGCATATCGCCGAGCGGGATGTGGAGGTATGGCCGCAGGCGGCGCGTGGTTTCCAGCGACAGCTCCGGCGGCTCAACCGTCTCGATAATCCAGAACGATTTCAGCTCCGAGAACCGATGGAGCGTCTCTCCTATATACACTCCTTCTTTGGCGATTGTAAAGCGGTATTCGCGCGGGGGGCGCTTGGCATAGAGCAGTACCACGAAAAGCGCCAATGCGACGAATGCCGCGAAAAACCAGCTGCGGATCAGGATGCCGAAGATGACAAACGCAAGGGCTACTGCCGATGGCGGCAGAAACCAGTAGGGTCCTCGCTCCCGTGCCGCGTACTCCAGCGCCGACCACTGGAGGAGGTGTTTCTTTGGCTCGCCCTGCGGTTTTGCCGGAGGGGCGGCTGTTGTCTTCTCGCGGCGCGGCTTTTCCTGGGGCAGCGGTTCCCGGTCTTTGAGATTGATGGTGCGCTCGGTCATATTTTTATTATATCACGGAAAAAGACGCAATAAAATCGGTACGGAAGTACCGATTTTATTGCGTGGATCTCTGGAGTATCACAACTTCAGAGCTCGGATGACATCTTCCGGCGTATCGTACGTGCCTTCGGGAAGATTGTCCGAAAACCATCGTTTGTCCGCGTCGGTGAATTCGGACATGTCTTTGCACGCTTCTTTCAGCGCGCGGGCGGTTGCCGGATATCCTTTCGTATGATTGCGGATATGCTCAATGGTAAGCGCTTTGTCCATAAAATAAGCGTATGGTTAAATTTTACCCCGACCTTTCAATAAACATAGCACAAATTTTGACCTTTTGCAAGAGCTTGCGGAGAAAATCCCCTTAAATACGTCATCAAACACCAAGGGCACAATAAATAAAATGGCTTGAAAAAGCCGCTTATTTATTCCTTTGTCTCGCGTGCGGTTTATCTGCCGGTTCTTTTCTCCGCCGCGGCGTATACGGTTGACCGATGCCGGATAACCAGTATGTATACGGTCATGCCTTCGATCCGGAAGATGACGCGATAGTCCCCCGCTCGCAGCTTGCGGTAATTCTTGAGCGAGCGGCGAAGCGGCTTTCCGTATACGTCAGGCCGCGTTGTAAGTTTGGATTTGATGGCGTCCCTGACGCGCCGTTTCCAGGCGGTTGTGAGCTTGGGAATATCGTCCCGCACCACAAGCGGATGATAGACGATTTCAAACATTGCCGATATCTATTTCCATGCCTTCGCGTGCGTGATAAAGCGCGTTCCTTTGGTGTCGCGTTTTTCGGCGATCCTGTTCCAGACCTCATCTTCCTCGATTTCAAGAGCAGCTTCCAGCAGGCGGGCCGCTTTGGTCGCTTCGGGAACTCGGTCGCGTGCCGCCAGTTTTCGCAGGACGTCCTTCACCTCGTCCGATACGCTTATATTGATGCGTGTTTTCGCCGTCGGCATGCCTGCAGTGTATCAAAAGTGTATCACCGATGTCAAGGGATACGATAAAACGGCCTTT
>CAYIEG010000050.1:0-4430 GCA_964362375.1 uncultured Candidatus Saccharibacteria bacterium | reverse complement strand
AAAAGCAGCAGCGGGGCAAGAAGCGACTCAAAGAAACCGAGCGGGTTACGATCCCACCCGAAGTATTTTTAAAGCTCCACCGGCAGTACCGCTCACGATAGTTGCCCGATGTTGAGACAAAGTCACCCGTGGGACTGGGGACACTGGGAGAAGTAACATGCTGCAAAGCAGCCGCAACTTCGGCAGCGGTTACCGCAGGTAGACAAGCGGGAGGAGGAGATAGGCCACCATCGAGGCGACCGCGATGACGGAAATCCCGATCCAGATGGCATTGAGACTTTTGCGTTTTGTGAACATACCTACATTATTATATATTGATTTTAAATATTTAGATATCTTCAAGATACATGTTCAGGCGCCTTAAAAATTCTCTGCCGCTCAATCTTCTTCTTTTAATCGCGGCGGCGGCGGTGGGGGTCGGTGCCGCGCGAATGGCGCGCCAAACCTTGGCACTCCGCACGGAGCTTTCCGGGGCAGAGGTGAAGCTCAAGGAAGTGAAGCAGGCACAGGCAGAGCTTGTGGCGCGCCTGGCCGAGCGGGATACGCCCGAAGGGATCGAGCGGGAGGCGAAAGCGAAGCTGAACCTTAAGAGTCCCGGGGAAGAAGTCGTGGTCGTTGTTCCCCCGCCGGCACCCGCCGAGTCCGCAGCGCCCGCGACACTTTGGGAGCGGATCAAGCGGTTTTTTGCAGAAATATTTTGATGCGCAATTCGGCTTCTTTGGGATTTTTTATCCAGTGAATGTCGCGGTTTCGCTTCCACCACCGCATCTGGCGCTTGGCGTAGGCGAGCGTGTCTCGCGCGAGCCGTGCCGAAAGCGCGGCTCGCCCCGTTAGAAACTTTTTTTCTAACGGGGCCCGCGAGGGGATTTCTCCCTCGATATAATCGAGTGCGGCTCGGTACTCAAATCCGAGTTCCCGGATTCTCTTTTTGCTCACTCCGGAGGCGAGGAGCTTTTTTGTCTCTGCGACCAGGCCGCGGCGGAGCATCTTGTCTACCCGCTCAACCATCTTATGAAGTCCGACTTCGTAAGATGGTTTGAGGCCAAACCACAGAGTGTCAAACATTGAATGTTTGACAAGATGCGGCACGCGGCCGAGGGCGGATGCGATTTCAATCGCGCGGATGAGCCGGCGCGGATTTTTTTGCTCGATCGTCTCCGCACGAGCTGGGTCGAGTTTTTTGAGGATTGCAAGGAGTGCGGTAGCGCTTTTGGCGGCAAGACGTTTCCGCAGTGCGGGATCGGGCCGCACTTCGGGGAGCCGCAGTCCGTAGGCAACCGTATCAACCCAGAATGCGGTTCCGCCGACGAGGAACGGCACTTTTCGCCGTCCGGCAATTCCGGCGATGGCTCGAGCCGCGAGCCGCTGGAATTTTCCGGCGCTCATCGCGCGCTTGGGCGACGCAATATCGAGGAGGTGGTGCGCGATGCCGTCCATTTCGCGCCGGGTGACCTTGGCGCTGCCGATGTCGAGCCCGCGATATACCTGACGCGAATCGGCCGAAACGATCTCGCCGTTGAATTTCTTGGCGAGTTTTACCGCGAGCGCGGATTTGCCCGAGGCAGTCGGGCCGACGATGACGATGAGCGGAAGGAGTGTTTCGAGGTTCAACCTCGAAACACTCTCCGTAGAAGTTTGGAGGCGAGACACGATTATTTTTGCGTATTCAGGCGTGCGAGGAATGCGTCCAAGGGTATTGTTCCGGTATCGCCTTTGCCCCGCTCACGGACTGCCACCGACCCGGACTGCATCTCGCGCTCGCCGACCACCGCGATATAAGGGATTTTCATCTGCTCGGCATTGCGGATGCGCTTGCCGAGCGTATCGTTGGCGGCGTGGTGTTCGGCGCGGATGCCTGCCTCACGGAGTGCGGCCGCGACGCGGCCCCCGTATTCGGCGAATTTCTCGCTCACCGGCAATACGGCGACCTGCACGGGTGCCAGCCACAGCGGGAATGCGCCCGCATAGTGCTCGAGCAAAAAGGCGATAAAACGCTCATGGGAGCCGAGGGGTGCGCGGTGGATCACACAGACCGGTTTATCTTTGCCGTCCGCATCGCGATACTTCAGGTCAAAGCGCTCGGCCGCCAGAAAATCGAGCTGGTTGGTCGAGGCCGATTCTTCCCGGCCGATGACGCTTTTGATCTGGAAGTCCACTTTCGGGCCGTAGAACGCCGCTTCTCCTTCGGCTTCGACAAAGGGCAGGCCGGATTTTTGCATGGCTGACTTCACGAGCGCCACGGCTTTTTTCCACCCCGCGGGGATTCCCGCATATTTTGATTTGTCCGCCGCGGGCAGCGAAAGGCGCATGTAAAAATCGCTGATGCCGAAGATTTCTTTGTACCAGTATTCATGCAGTCGCATGACGCGGATGAATTCTTCCTCCACCTGGTCTTCGCGGCAGTAAATGTGCGCGTCGTTCTGGGTAAAGCCGCGCGTGCGCAAGAGGCCCGCCAGCGTCCCCGACAACTCGTAGCGATAGACCGTGCCGTACTCGGCAAAGCGGAGCGGCAGGTCGCGGTGGCTCCGCGGCTCGGACTTGTAAATCATGTGCGTGTGCGGGCAATTCATCGCCTTCAAGTAATAGTTCCCGTCATCCAGCTTCATCGGCGGGAACATACTGTCCGCATAATAGGGGATGTGGCCGGACATCCGGTAGAGATCCTCCTTGGCGATGTGGGGGGTGATGACTCGTTGATATCCCCATTGCCGCTCGACTTCCTTGGCGCGCGTCTCGATCGCATCGCGGAGTGCGGCACCGGCCGGGAGCCACAGCGGCAGGCCCGGCCCGACTTCCTTGGCAAAGGTAAAAAGCTTGAGCCGCTCGCCGAGCACGCGGTGGTCGCGCTTTTTGGCCTCCTCCTGCCGCCAGAGATACTTTTCGAGTTCTGCTTTGGTCGCAAACGCGACGCCATAGACGCGCGTCAGCTGGGGGTTCTTTTCATCGCCCCGCCAGTAGGCGCCGGCAATGCGGGTCAATTTAAATCCGTCCGGATTGATTTCCGAAGCGTCTTGGACATGCCCGCCGCGGCAGAGGTCGGTAAAATTGCCGGTATGGTATACGGTGAGCTGTTTTTTATCTTTGGAAAATTCTTTGACCAAGTCGAGCTTGAAGGGCTGATTTTTGAAAAGCGTTTTCGCTTTTTGCGGAGTTATTTTTTCGCCTTTGAAGCCGAGCTTCCCGGCGATGAGCGAGCGCATGGCCGCTTCCAATTGCGGCAAGTCTTCAGGCGAGAGCGGGGAAGGCAATTTGAAATCATAATAAAACCCGTTCTCGATCACGGGGCCGATCCCGAGCTCGGCCTTCGGGAATTTTTCCAGCACCGCCATTGCCAAAAGATGCGCCAGCGAATGGCGGATATTTTCAATGGGATCTGTTTTTACTGCCATCCAGCTTACCCTATCGTATTTATGCGGGGATTTCAAATGCTTCGTCGCAGAGGATTTTGGTGACGCCGTCCTTGTCCGAGACGCGGCCCTTGACCATGAGCACTTTTTCCCGCTGCCAGATCGTCGGATTGCGGGCGAGTACTTTCGGGAAAACGAGCACCTCGGTGCGCGCGGTGTGGTCCTCCATTTTGACGAAGAGCATCGGCTCGCCCGACTTGGTGATGATTTTCTGCACCGCCGAGACGAGTCCGGCGATCGAAACCGCCTGGTTGCGCAGATCCACGGTCAGGTCTTTGAGCGGCAGGACGCGGTTTTGGGCGAGCTTTTCAAGATACTCCTGCATCGGATGCTCGGTGACGTAAAGGCCGAGCAGTTCTTTTTCCCACCCCAGGCGCTCGCGCTTGGATGCGGATTCGGCGGGTTTGAGGCGGAGAGAGAAGGCATGGATTTCCGGCGTCATACCGAAAAGCCCGACCTGCCCGCCGGTTTTGGCGCGCTGCGATTCACGATTGTATTCGAGGATCATCTCAAGATTTTCCAAGAGCTGGTTCCGCTCGCCAAGACCGTCGAGCGCCCCGCATCTGATCAGGGCTTCCATGGATTTTTTGTTGAAATCTTTGTGCCGGATCCGCTCCGCAAAATCGGTAACGGAGGCAAACTTGCCGCGCGCTCCCCGCTCCTCGATAATCGCCTGCACGATGTTCACGCCGACGTTTTTTATGGTCTCAAGCCCGAAGCGGATGGTGTCCGGCCGGGGCGCGGTTCCTTTGATAAGGGTGAATTTGGCAAAACTTTCGTTCACGTCCGGCGGCAGCACGGGGATTTGCATCCGCCGGCACTCGGTGATGATTTCGGCAATTTTCTCGGTGTCTCCGGATTCGGCGGTCAAGACCGCGGTCATGTATTCTCCGGGAAAATTCGCCTTCATGTACGCGGTCTGATAGGCGACCCGGCCGTAACAGGCGGCGTGACTCTTGTTAAAACCATACGCGGCGAAGGGTTCGATCAATCCCCACAGTTCATCGATCTTGTTCTGCGCCA
>CAYIEG010000049.1:0-4605 GCA_964362375.1 uncultured Candidatus Saccharibacteria bacterium | reverse complement strand
CGTGCTATAGTTATATATATCCGCTTGAAATCAGCGGATTTTAGATTGCCCATCCAGCTTTAATCCAGCTTTAAACTGATAACCCAATGGGTACATACTTCACGTCGGTCCTGCTGGCCTTTACGCTGATTGCCCCGAATTTGCCCGCTCCGCTGCCGGAATTGTCCGACGTTTCGGAGCAGGTCCCTGCCGATATCGCAATCTCGGCACCCGGTGCGAAAGACCAGCCCGCAACCTCGGCGGCAATCGCCACAGGGACCGATAACCATATTTTATTGGAAACGCCGCCTTTGACCATTGAGGAATACGCGGAGCGGATGGCAGGTGAAGCGGATATTGACCGCGCGAAGTTCCGGCGCCTTATCGTCTGCGAATCGCAGGGGAAGCACGAGGCGGTCGGCGACAACGGAACGTCATTCGGCATCCTACAATTCAAAAACGCCACATTTGCGCACTTCAGCCGGAAATACGGCATGACCGATGCCGATATTGAAAATCCGTACCACCAGATCGATCTGGCGGTCCGGATGATTTCCAACGGCCGCCTCGGGCACTGGAAGAATTGCTCGCGCAAAATCGGCTGGTCGGCGGCCCAAGTCGCTACCCTACAGTAGCCTTTTTCCTTTCAATTATGCTCCCTATCTCTTTCAGCTTTTGCCGGAAGAGTTTTTTTGTTTTTGCCTCGAGCGCCACACGCACCAGGGGCTCGGTGTTGGACGGGCGGACATTTACCCACCAGTCGGGAAATTCCACCTTCACCCCATCCAGAAACGACAGCCGCGCCCCGGCTTTTTTGTAGTAATCCCTGACCCCGGCGAGCAACACCTCCGTCTTCCCGTCTTTGAGCGGGAGACTCGCTTCGCCGGATACCGCGGATTGCACATACGGCTTGATTAGGGATGAAAACGGCTTCCGGGCGCGGGAGATCAACCCGGCGAGGCGCACCCAGGCAAGGAGTGCCGAATCATCGTAGGAAAACGACTTGAAAAAGAAGTGCCCGGAGCGCTCCACCCCCAGTGCCGCGCCCGATTCCTGCATGGCTTTTTTCACAAATGTATATCCGCGGCGGCACCAGGCCACCGACCCGCCGTGCGCCCGGATTTCCCGCTCGACGATCCGCGAGGTGTCGACCGGGAGGGCGAATACGCTCTTGGGCCGGGCCTCGAGCTCGGCGAGCGCTGAGAGGAGAAATACAAACTCCGGATTTACCAAATTTCCTTTTTCATCGAAAAAATTCACCCGGTCCCCGTCGCCGTCAAACACCGCGCCGAAGCGATAGCCGCCTTTGCGAAGCTCTTTTTGCGCGAATTGCTGGGCTTGGGGAAGCAACGGGTTGGGGTCGTGGCGGCGGAACGTGCCGTCGGTTTCAAAAAAGAGCGTGCGGGCCGAGACCGAGGGAAAACGCGAGAGGAGCTTGGGGAGAAAGAGCGTGGTGCTGCCGCCGGCCGCATCAAGGACGATTTTTATCTTTCCGATTCCAGCACCTTTGGCCAGGGTGTCGATATAGGCGTCGCGCATGTCCGGGAGCGCCCCGGTCTTCCCCTGGGCTTTTGTCCGGCCGGAGGGCTTGTCTCTGAACCGCATCGCATGATCCCGAATCCGCTCAAGCCCGCTTCCCAAAGAGACTGCGCCGCCCTTTGAGTCTCGTATTTTAAAACCGTTGTATTCCGGAGGGTTGTGAGAGGCGGTGACCATCACCGCGCCGTCGAGCTTGGTCGTGTGGATAAGAAAATAAAAGAAAGGGGTGGTCGAGACCCCGCCGTCGAGCACGTCCGCCCCTTGCGAGCGGATTCCCTCCGCGAGTGCGGCCGCCAATGATTCCGACGATGCGCGCACGTCGCGGCAGAGCAGGATAGCCGGATGCGGCTTGCGGGCCTTTTTAATGAAATATGCCGCGGCCGAGCGGCCGATTTGGAGCGCTACGGCTTCGGTGATTTCGGCTGGCACTTTTCCGCGGATATCGTATGCTTTGAAAATACTCGGGTTTATATCCATATAGCGATTCTACAATGAGTTTAAAAATCGGCATAGTCGGCCTGCCGAACGTCGGAAAATCTACCCTTTTTAACGCCCTGACCAAGAAAAAGGTTGATATTTCGAATTACCCGTTTTGCACCATTGAACCAAACGTAGGGGTAGTCGCAGTGCCGGACGAGCGGCTGGAGCGTTTGTCTTCACAGTCGCGCTCCCAAAAAACGATTCCCACTATTGTGGAATTCGTAGATATCGCCGGTCTGGTGAAAGGAGCCGCCGAAGGCGAAGGGCTCGGCAATAAATTCCTCTCGCACATCCGCGACGTGGATGCGATTGCCGAGGTTGTCCGGGTTTTTGAAGACCCGGATATTACGCATGTCGGCGGCGCGCCGGATCCGATCCCGGACATCGAGGTGCTGGAGTACGAGTTGATCCTCAAGGATATCGAAACAATCGCCAAGCGGCTTGAATCTCTGCAAAAAGAACTCAGGGCCGGGAAGAAAGGAGCCGGCGAAGAATCTACACTCCTGAAACGAGTTGAGGACGAACTCCAATCCGGCCGCCTATTGAAGTCTCACTTCAATAGCGGGTTACAGCTGCTCACGGAGAAGCACTTTATTTATATTCTTAATGTATCCGAGGCGCAGGCGCAAAGCGGTTGGAAACCGGATGCGACACTCGTGGAAAAAATCGAGGATGCGCCGTTTGTGATAATTTCGGCAAAAATCGAGTCGGAGCTGTCTGAATTATCCGACGCGGAGCGGCAGGAGTACTTACGGGAACTGGGAATCGGCGAAAGCGGCCTTTCCCAGCTGATCCGCACGGGCTACCGCACCCTCGGCCTGATTACGTTTTTTACCACTGGCGAGGACGAGACGCGGGCGTGGACCATACCCGCGGGGTCCGCGGCGCCGCGCGCGGGCCGCGCGATCCATTCCGATTTCGAGGAAAAATTCATCCGCGCGGAAGTCGTGAACTGGCAGAAATTGCTCGAGGCGGGCTCCTGGAGCAAAGCCCGCGAGCAGGGACTGCTCCGCACCGAAGGAAAAGAGTACATGGTGCAGGACGGAGACGTGATCGAATTTAAGATTTAAGTTTAAAATTCAAGAACCGTCGCAGGTTGCCCCGCGACGGTTCACTATATCTTATATTATACTACCTTTATCATTTAATGTCAATATTGTGAATAGCGGGTATATTGTATAATCTTGGAGCGATGGATTCTGAGGCGAAAAACTACGAATTGGCGTATTTGCTTTCCCCTTCCCTGCCGGAAGACGAGGTGCTCGGCTATGCGGGGAAATTGTCCGGCGTGATCGAGGAGCAAAAGGGAGCCATCCGCCACGTGGAGCCGCCCAAGCGGCGCAAGCTTGCATACCCCATTCACAAAGAAGGAACGGCTTATTTCGGCTGGACGACATTCGCCGCGGCCCCGGCGGCGATCGCGCAAATCGAGAAAAAAGTGAAAGAAATGCCCCAGATACTTCGCCACCTCACCGTAGAGGAGGAAATCGAAACGCGGCGCCCGATATTCCGGCCGCTCCAGCCGCGGATGGCTTCAGGAACGGCGAAACCCGCCGCACCGCACGAGGCGGAGAAGCCGGAAGAGAAGCTCGACTTGGAAGCGCTTGATAAGAAACTGGAAGAGATCCTCGGAAAATGAACCTCAACAAAGTTTTCGTGATGGGTAATCTGACGCGCGACCCGGAATTGCGCCAGATTCCGACCGGACAGACCGTCTGCTCATTTAGCATTGCGACCAACCGGCGCTTTACCGACAAGGCCGGGCAGAAACAGGAGCAGGTGGAATTCCACAACATCGTGGCGTGGGGGCGGCAAGCGGAAATCATCAATCAGTACCTGCACAAAGGGAGTTCGATCTTTGTCGAGGGCCGCCTGCAAACCCGCTCGTGGCAGGACCAGCAGGGCACCAAGCATTGGAAGACCGAAATCGTTGCCGAGCAGATACAGCTGGGGCCGCGGCCGGCAGGAGGCGGAGGCAATCCCCAGACCGGCGAGTGGGGCGGCTCCGGAGACGCCAAGGCACCCGCTTCTCCGAGACCCCCACAGGAAGCAACGCCGATCATCGAGCTTCCCGAAGACGGCGAAGAGATAGACGTAAAGGATATTCCTTTTTAATCATGCAGCAGCAAATACAAAAGCAGTGCGTGTTTTGCACGACCAATCGCGACGTGATCGACTACAAAAACGGAGACGCCCTGCGCCAATTTATGAGCGTGCAGGGCAAGATATACGCCCGCCGCAAGTCGGGGCTCTGCGCCCGCCATCAGCGTAAACTCGCGGCTGCGATCAAGCGCGCGCGTTATCTGGCGCTCGTGCCGTACACGACAAGATAAGTTATTCTTATCCCCTCATTGCCTCGCGGATTTTCTTTACGATTTCGTCGCTGACTTTACTGTTTTCCTTGAGATATGTTTTGGCCGCATCGAATCCTTGGCCAAGCTTGAATGAGTCGTAGCTGATCGAAGCCCCGGCTTTTTTCACTATGTCAAGGGAAATTGCGGTATTCAAAATATCCGCCTCGGTAGAAATGCCTTCATTATAATATATGTCGAATTCGGCGGTTCGGAACGGCGGCGCCACCTTGTTTTTCACGATCTTCACTTTGGT
>CAYIEG010000048.1:0-4749 GCA_964362375.1 uncultured Candidatus Saccharibacteria bacterium | reverse complement strand
GCACTGCGTTTGATTACATATCATTCATGGTTTATCCGTCGCACTACTATAGCGGCCTCTATGCCGTGGCGGATCCGGTCCGCGGATTGCCGGAGGTAAATTATACGTTTGTCCAAGCGCGGATGAATCCGGATGTCGTGGTCGAGCGCTCCCTGTTGTTCGCCCGTGATTTTCTGGAGGGGAAGATAGCGACGTCGAGTCCGGCAACTTCAACTCCGGTTGAGGTGGTCGTCGACTACGGTGCGGACCAGAGCCGTGCGCGCCTCCGCCCGTGGCTGGAAGATTTTTTCCACGAGGAAGACCGGCTCGCGGGGCGCCCCTACGGCGCCCAGAAGGTCCGGATGCAGATTGACGCAGCCGAGCGGGTCGAAGACCACGGGTGGCTCTTGTGGAACGCCGCCAATGTCTATACCGACGAAGCATTGAAAAAAGAGTAGTTTTTCCGTATACTGGCTGGACAATCCGCCGGAGTAACTCAGTGGTAGAGTAGCTGTTTCGTAAACAGCAAGTCGCGAGTTCAATCCTCGCCTCCGGCTTCATGGGAAAAGTGCCGTCTTGTGCGGCGTTTTTGTTTGGGTTAAAATCAAATTATGGATGAATTGCGGGAAAAACTGCGGGAATTGGAAGATAAACTCCGCCAATTGGCGGACCGTCTTTGACGTTTCGGGCAAAAAGCAGGAAATTTTGAAAATCGAAGAAGAGATGGCGCGGCCCGGCTTCTGGAACGATCAGAAACTGGCGGCAGAGCGGAGTCAGGAGCTTGCCTCACTCAAGCGCGAGATGGCGCGATTCGACGCACTGCAGTCGGAATTGCGGACGCTCGCCGAACTCGCGGCAATGCAGGACGAGGCGTTGGCGTGGGAGCTTGAGGGGCGGCTCCGCGCGCTGGAAAAAGACGCGCGACAGCTAGAGACCGAGCTTTATTTTGCCGGCAGGTATGACAAGGGCAATGCGGCGCTTTCGGTCTATGCAGGAGCGGGAGGCAAGGATGCGGAAGATTGGGCCGCGATTCTCTTGCGCATGTACCGGCGGTTTGCCGAAAGCCGCGGGTGGAAGGCGAAGACCATTCACGAGCACTGGGGCGCCGAGCAGGGGCCGGGCGGATGGGGGATCAAGAACGCGACGGTTTTAATCGAAGCGTCGTATGCGTACGGGTATCTGAAAAAAGAATCGGGCGTGCACCGCCTCGTACGGATTTCCCCGTTTTCCAGCCAGCAACTGCGGCATACCTCGTTTGCGCTCGTCGACGTCATGCCCGAATTGGTGGCGCCGGAGGAAGTCGAGATCCGGCCGGAAGATTTGAAAATCGATTTTTTCCGCTCCTCCGGTCCGGGCGGGCAGAATGTGAACAAGCGCGAGACCGCGGTACGGATTACGCACCTGCCGACAGGGGTGCAGGTCGCATCCCAAGTCGAGCGGTCGCAGGACCGGAACAGGGAAATTGCAATGGAGCTCTTGCGGTCGCGCTTATATCGGGTAGAATTAGAGCGCCAAGAAAAGGAACGGCGGGGGATCCGGCAGGAGAAAGTTGCAATCGAATGGGGGAACCAGATCCGATCGTATGTCATGCACCCCTATCAGATGGTAAAAGACCACCGTACCGAAGCTGAAACTTCACGAATCGATAGAGTGCTGGATGGGGGATTGGATGAATTTATCGAAGCGGAGCTGCGGGCATAATCCATATGATTTTTTTCGACAACGTTTCCAAAATCTACAACCATAGCTCGGTGGCGCTTCGCAATGTCACGCTGCGGATCGAGCCCAAAGAGTTCATTTCGATCGTGGGCGCTTCGGGAGCGGGAAAGACGACTCTTCTGAAATTGCTGCTTCGCGAGGAAGACCCGACCGAAGGGAGCATATTCCTGGATGGCCTCGAGGTGACCGCGCTTGCGAGAGACGAGCTGCACGCAGTCAGGCGTCGGATCGGCACGGTCTTTCAGGACTATAAATTACTGCCGACCAAGACCGCGGCGGAGAACGCGGCATTTGCAATGGAGGTGGCGGGGCAGACCGATGCCCAGATCGAGGAAGACGTGCCGCAGGCGCTGGACCTTGTCGGACTGGCGGACAAGAGGGACAATTTTCCGCATCAGCTGTCGGGAGGGGAGAAACAGCGGGTCGCGATCGCGCGCGCGCTGATTAACAGGCCGGACGTAATACTGGCCGACGAGCCGACGGGAAACCTCGACCCGATCAATACATGGGAGATCGTTAAGCTTCTGCAGAAAATCAATGAGCTTGGGACTACGGTCATCCTCTCGACCCACGACAAGGAGATCATCAATGCCATTGATAAGCGGGTGGTGGTACTGGATAAAGGAGAGGTAGTCAGCGATAAAGCGCAGGGCAAATATCTTTTATAAGCTTCGCTTATGAAGGCAATCACTTTTCAGCGCGTCATAAAATCCGGGTATTTGAGCTTCCGCCGCAACGGGTGGCTTTCTACCGCGACGACGATGGTGATGGCGTTGGTACTCTTTGTGTTGGGGAACTTGATCTTTGCCGGCGCGCTTGCGGATACGACCTTGAGCGCGCTGGAATCAAAAATTGATATCAGCGTCTACTTTACTTCCGATGCGTCGGAGGGAGAGATCCTCGTCGTGAAGCGCGAGATCGAGGCCCTGCCGGACGTGCGCGAAGCGGAGTATATCTCGCAGGACGAAGCGCTCGCGCGCTTCCGGGACCGCCACAAGGAAAACGCGCTGATCGCGGGCGCCCTCGAGGAGCTCGGCGGCAATCCTTTGCAGGCGAGCATTAATATCAAGGCGGCCGAACCGGGACAGTACGCCTCGATCAGCGACTTTTTGGCGCGCAAGAAATATGCCGTAGTCGAGAAGATCAATTATTTCGAGAATCAGGCGGTGATCGAGCGCCTTTCTTCGATCATGGGGACGGTCCGCGGGTCCGGCGCGGTGCTCATGGCGATCCTCGCCTTCATCGCGATCCTCGTCGCGTTCAACACCATCCGGCTCGCAATCTATACCATGCGCGAGGAGATCAGCATCATGCGGCTCGTAGGGGCGTCGGCATGGTTTATCCGCGGCCCGTTTCTCATCAGCGGCATTTTGTACGGGGCATCGGCGGCGGTCGCGGTGACGGCGGTATTCTTTCCGCTTACGTGGCTCGCTGCGCCCAAAATTTCATTTCTTGTTCCGGAGTTCGATCTCTTCCGCTATCTTATCTCCAACCTGCTTCAATTTTTTCTCATTATGCTCGGTACGGGCGTTGTGCTTGGGGTCGCCTCTAGCTTCATCGCCGTCCGCCGGTATTTGACCGCATAGGGCCGTAAGAATGGGGGACGACCGACGTCTTTTACGGTACAGGCCCAATGCAAGCCGGTACACTTCTCATCAATTGGATCACGATGTCGCTGGTCGTCCTGCTCGCGGCATATATTTTGCCGGGAGTGGAGGTTTCCGGATTTTTGACCGCACTCGTGATCGGCATAATCAATGCGTTTTTAAAACCGCTGTTGCTCGTGCTCACCCTCCCCGTCAACGTCCTCACGCTGGGGCTCTTCACATTTATATTGAACGCATTTCTTATCATGCTTGCCGCATCAATCGTACCCGGATTTCATGTCGTCAATTTCTGGGCGGCGCTTCTCTTCAGCGTCGCCCTCTCTATTATCTGGGTACTGCTTTCGTCGATTTTCTAAAGCTTTGAGAAAAGCTGGATTTCCTGTCGGATTTGGATTATAGTAAAAGGCGCCGCAAGGCGCTTTTTACGTTGTCATTGCCGGGTCATCTAACGGTAGAAAAGTTTATGGGGGTATAGTATCCTATAGATAATGACACAATGCAAACTCTGCAATCAATCTTTCGCCGTTATCACAAATACCCATCTCGCGGCGACGCATCACACGACGATACGGGTGTATGCTCGGCGTTTTGGCAATCGGGGCGTGGGATTTGCGCGGTATGTCTTTGAATTCTCCAAAAACGATCCGCGATATATAGCATGGAGACGGAATCTCCTGCGGCGTCCTCCACCGTGGAGCAAAGGGTACACAAAAGATACACATCCAAACGTCGCTAAGATCTCGAGGACGTTTAAGAGAAAAAGGATAGATAACTTTGCGGCGTGGAGGGATGAAGCGCGCAGATCGGGAAAGATCCCTCTGACATACCCTGATTTTGAAAAAGGGGAACGACTCGCGTTTTTTATCGGACTTGTTCTCGGCGATGGACATATAGAAAAACACGAGAGGACTGAATCTTTGACTCTTACGCTTGGGACCGATAAGCCACGTTTGTGGAGGTACGCAGCACGGGTCGTAGAGGATACGTTTAATAAGAAGCCGTACATTCGCAAACAAAAGAGTGAGTGCATGAGGATCCGTATCCATCAGAAAAATATCAGTAGTAGGTTAGAGATTCCAACCGGCAACAGGACGGAGAAACGTATCAGATTCCCAAAATGGATACGGCAGGAAAAGAAGTTTCTCATTGCTTGTCTAAAAGGACTCTACGAGGCCGAAGGATCGTTCTCCATTCATCCAAAGACATCTACCTATAATCTTGCTTTTTCCAATCGGAATGTTACGTTGTTGAATGTGGTTGAGAATGCACTAAAGGAACTGGGTTTTCATCCCGAAAGAAGAGAAGTCGCCGTCCGTCTTCGAAAGAAAGCTGAAGCGCTGAAGTTCGAAAAGTTGATATTGTTTCGCAAAAGATATTCGTATTAGATCATATTGCCGGGTGGTGCAATGGTAGTCACGCCGCGCTCTGGACGCGGAAATCGGGG
>CAYIEG010000047.1:3646-4765 GCA_964362375.1 uncultured Candidatus Saccharibacteria bacterium | reverse complement strand
AAGAAATTGTGTAAATATCTCTTCCCCGCCGATCACCATGATTTCTTCCGCCGCTCCTGCCGCCGTGAGCGCCTCGGCGGCGGAATGGACGATTGTGCATCCCTCGGCGCGGTACTCGGGGTTGCGCGTGATGATGATATTGAGGCGCTGGGGAAGCGGGCGGCCGATGGATTCGAACGTCTTGCGGCCCATGATCACGGGCTTGCCTTTTGTCAGCTGGCGGAACCGGCGCAAGTCCGCGGGCATCTGCCAGGGCAGGGCGTTGTCTTTGCCGATCACGCGGTTTTTGTCCATGGCGGCGATGAGGGAAATGGTCATAAGATTTTTTGCGCGCGCCGGCCTTCTTTTTTTAGGCGGCGAGCAAGCAATCACGCCTGGGTTGCTTTCCCCGCCCCGTCTATACCCTCGATCGCGATCAGCTTACCCCTTGAGCCGCGGGAGGACATGCCGGTCGAGAAACTCTTTTACCCGCGCTTCGAATTCTTCCGCAGTGCCGTTGTTTTCAACCGTCGCATCGGCCAGGGTTTCGCCGATAGTGCGGATCGCGACTTCCGGCGCCATCTCGTCCTGCCGCACGAATTGCTCCCACGTCATGCCCTGCTCATCCGTGGTTTCGGCATGCTCACGGCGCCGTCCGAAACGCATCTCCGGCGACGCGGCGATATAGACCAGGATGCCGTTGCGTCTCCGCACCAGCGGTTCGATTTCTTCCGCTTTGCGGAGGCCATCGAGGATGACGATATCTCCTTCAATCTCCGCCAGCCGCCGCTCCATGGCGCCCACCAGGATGCCGTCATCATTGAAAAGCCGGCGGATGGCGGTTGCAAGATTGGAAATATTCTCGCGCGATTCTTCCCGCGCGAGGAGACGCAAAATTTCTCTCCAGATGTCGGAGAACCGCACCGCGACGACTTTTTTGTCCGGCAGGAGTTCTTGGATGATTCGGATGAAAAGCCCTTTGCCCCCGCCTTTTTCCGCCACAGCGGCGATGATGAGCGGCTTGTGCATACACCGGCATGGTATCTCGTTTTTTCCCAAAAGAAAAGGCGGCGTCCATGAAGGAGCGCCGCGGGTTTGGGCCGTGGGCTGGCCGGTTAGTTGTTGAATCGTCCCATATAT
>CAYIEG010000047.1:0-3546 GCA_964362375.1 uncultured Candidatus Saccharibacteria bacterium | reverse complement strand
ATGGATCGGAATGACTTGCTCAACGGGATAATCCCCATAGGCAGGTGTCGACTGCATGACTGGTTTCCCTCCGCAAGAACACCAATGTGAATGAGCTTTCCGCATTGCTACGGCGAAACGCTTTTTGTATAACACACGTGCGTAGACAAATCAACCCAGCCCCGGAAAGAAAATTAAAAAAGCCGCGAAGCGGTGTGCACCTGCGCGGTTTTTCTTTTGTTCTACTTTATAGAAATCTTTATGCAAGCGGCGCTCTCATGACGAGGGATATTACTGAACCTCAATCCCCATCGAGCGGGCGGTGCCTTCGATGATTTTGATGGCGGCCTCTACCGACTCGGCGTTGAGATCCTCCATCTTGCGCTCGGCGATCGCGCGGATATCCGCACGGGTCACTTTGCCGACTTTGGCGCGGTTGGGCTGGCCGGATCCTTTTTCCACCGACGCCGCGCGGCGCAGCAAATCCGACGCCGGCGGGGTCTTGAGCTTGAATTCAAACGTCCGGTCTTCGTAGATCGTGATTCCCACCGGCACGATCTCTCCCTCCATCGCGCGCGTGGCGTCATTGTACTTTTTGACGAAATCGCCGATGTTGATGCCGTGCGGGCCGAGCGCGGTGCCGACCGGCGGGGCGGGCGTTGCTTTGCCTGCCGGAATCTGGAGTTTTACTATGGTTTTGATTGCCTTGGCCATGCTTAGAGTTTTTTTATCTGCAATGAATCAAGTTCTACGGGCGTATCGCGGCCGAACATGCTGACCAATACTTTGATTTTGCCTCTCTCCTGGTCCACTTCCGCGACTTTGCCGTCAAAGTCCTTGAACGGCCCGTCGGTAATCTTGACCGGGTCGCCCGGATTGACCTCGATTTTGAATTTTGGCTCTGTCTCGCCCATGCGCCTGAGCAACTGGTCAACCTCGGTCTGTTCCAGAGGGGCGGGAGTGGTGCCGGCACCCACGAATCCGGTGACCCGCGGGGTATTGCGGACCACGTACCAGGAGTCGTCGGTCACCACCATCTCCACCAGCACATAGCCCGGATATATTTTTTCTTCCACCACGCGGCGCTTGCCGTTCTTGATGCGGATTTTTTTCTCGATCGGCACGAGCACCTGGAATATCTTGTCCTCCATGCCCATAGATTCGATGCGCTGTTTCAGGTTGCGCGCCACCGCATCTTCGTAGCCAGAATAGGTATGGATCGCGTACCAGTTTTTCCCGAATTCGGATGTTTGTTTTGGCATACCCGTGAAAGGCTACAGGACGAAAGTGTTCAGAACGAATTGGAAGAGGTAGTCGATCCCGCCGAGGAATATCGCCAGCGCCCCGCTCATCAAAACCACCGCGAGCGTGTAGCGGATCGTCTCCTCGCGGGTGGGCCAGGCCACCTTTCTTAATTCAACACGCGCTTCTTTGAGAAACGTCACAATGCGGCCGAGCATGGTAGAATTTGGGCTTTTTTAAAAGGCCCGCAGGCCCTTCTTAATATTCATATCTTATTGCGGAGAAGGTGCTATGTCAATAGGTTGCGTAAATAATATTTGGAGGTTGAACCTCCAAACATCTGGTGGTACAATATAAGGTATATGGAAAAACCACAATTTGTTACGGATCATATCTATCATCTCTATAACCGCGGCGTAGAGAAACGTGATATCTTTATGGAACGGCAGGACTATTTGAGGTTTATTCATGACCTCTTTGAGTTTAATGACGTGGAGAATGTACTGCCGTCAAACGTGAGGTTCAACCTTCACAGGCCGGGGATGGCCGATGAAGATCACCTGAAGCAAAGTTTGGAGGTACGACCTCTAAACCGATCTGCAAACAGGGTAAAACAACGCTTGGTAGAAATACTTTCTTATTGTTTGATGCCCAACCACTTTCATCTAATGGTGAGGCAGTTGCAGGAAGGGGGCATTGTTAAATTGATGCAGAAAATCGGTACTGGTTATGTGATGTATTTTAACCAAAAATATGAACGAGTTGGCGGATTGTTTCAAGGACGGTTCAAGGCAAAGTTACTTGAACGGGAGGCACACTTTCTGTACCTCCCCTATTACATTCATTTTAACCCGCTTGATCTTTATGCGCCGTCCTGGCGAGATGGTCTACTCAAAAACTCTCAAAAGGCAATGGACTTTCTGGATAGCTACCGCTGGTCAAGCCACCTGGACTACTTAGGGAGGAAGAATTTTCCCTCAATAATTTCTATGCCGTTTCTCAAAGAGTTCCTCGGCGGGCCGTTAGAGTATAGGAAATCGTGCAGAGAGCTTTTAACGTCGTTCAGCTTGGAACAGATAGAAGATATCATCCTGGACTAGATGTTTGGAGGTTCAACCTCCAAACATAGCTCAAAAGAAAATGGGACTCGTCCATGCGGACGAGTCCCATTTTGATTCTACGGATGTCTCGTTTACACTTCTGCCTCTCCTCTTCGCAGCAGTTCCAGTACTATCCGATCCACCTTCCTGCTGACTTCCTCGCTGAGCACCACAATCTTGTCTATCTCTTGGTATAGACGAGGGTTCTCGATCTGTTCTTCTTTTTCGGCAACAATTTTTAGACGTTCAAGGTGTTGGTGAAGGCCAGTAGTATTATACTGTAGTTGTTTGACTTCGTCAAAAAAAGTCAGCTCTTTTCTTTCACTGCGATCGGGACTTTTTGGCTGTTCCATGTCGATTCCTCCAATAGTTATTTGTTGGTACGCAGGTTCGACCTTTGACGGTTTGCATCTATTGTGGAAGTTGCTGAGCCGAGCATATACGTATCACTCTTAAATGTCAAGGTTCTTCACTGCCGTCGCATGGGTTTGGATGAATTTCTTGCGGGGGAAGACCTCGTCGCCCATGAGGATGTCAAAGATGCGGTCGGCTCCGGCCGCATCTTTGATCGCGACTTGCTTGAGAATCCGCACCTGCGGATCCATGGTGGTTTCCCAAAGTTCCGAGGGGTTCATCTCGCCCAATCCTTTATAGCGCTGGATTTCAATACCCTTCACCTCGCCGTTCACTTCGGCAACCGCTTCCCCTTTGGCGGCCGCGCGCTCTTTTTTGGTCTCGAGCTTTTGTTTTTTAAATTCCGAAACCGCCGCGTCTTTCTCGGCGTCCGAATAGGCGTAGCGGCGGGTTTTACCCGACTGGATTTTATAGAGCGGGGGCTGGGCAATATACAAATACCCGCGCTCGATCACCGCCGGGAAGTAGCGGTAAAAGAGGGTGAGGATCAGCGTCCGGATATGGGCGCCGTCCACGTCCGCATCGGTCATGATCACGATCCGGTGGTAGCGCAGGCGCGATACGTCGAATTCGTCGCCGATGGCCGCCCCGAGCGCGATGATGAGCGATTTGATTTCTTTGGACGCGAGCATTTTATCGAGCCGCGCCCGCTCGACATTGAGGATTTTGCCGCGCAAGGGCAGGATGGCCTGGAATTTGCGGTCGCGTCCCTGTTTGGACGAGCCGCCTGCGGAATCGCCTTCCACTAGGAATAACTCCGACTCCGCGGGGTCTTTTGACTGGCAGTCCGCGAGTTTGCCCGGGAGCGTCA
>CAYIEG010000046.1:0-4789 GCA_964362375.1 uncultured Candidatus Saccharibacteria bacterium | reverse complement strand
GTAAGGAGATAGATAAGTTTTTCCCTCGGCCGCAACCGCGTCCGCAAAGGCGGTAGCCGCTTATCTTTCAGCCATAGCAACGGGCAGGCCGCAGGGTCTGCCTGTCTTTACTTTTTTGGGGTGATACGCTATTGTCGGTGATATATGTTTGCAGTCATCCAAACTGGCGGGAAGCAATATATTGCGATTCCCGGCAAGAAACTGAAGGTAGAAAAGCTCGACGCCAAATCGGGCGATACTTTTGTGTTTGATCAGGTGCTCCTGGTCGCAAATGACGATACGGTTTCAGTCGGCGCGCCGACGGTAGAAGGCGCCAAAGTGGAAGCAAAAGTCACTGCCCAGACACGGGCGCGCAAAGTTATTGTCTTCAAATACCGGCCCAAGGCCCGCTGGCATAAGAAGCGAGGCCACCGTCAGCATTATACCGAAGTCGAGATCGAAAAAATCTCTCTTGCAAAATAACAAAATTCCGGCTCTGCCGGAATTTTGTTATTTTCTTTTCCCGGTCTTTTTGTATCGTTGACAGATTGGAGAGAATGGGTATGGTGGCCTTGTACGTACGAAGTTCATTCTACTTGACTTGGCGAGGCATGTCGAATAAGGAGCGACGGATGCTAGGATCAAAAGCAGATGTTGGGATCGGGGATTTAAGGATAATTGAATGTCTGAAGTTGCCTGCGGCGGTCGTGTCAAAAACCGGGAAGATCGTCGCGTGCAATCCTGCTTTCGCAAGCTTGGATAATCAGCTCATGCGGCTTGCCCGCATAAGGTACTGGATTCAAACCGGCAGACTGCTGATATCCGCGGACCCCGTGTATGAAGAGGTGGTCTCCGGTATCGAAGACGGCGATGAAATGGGGGCGTTTGTGATTTTACGGCCTCGCGGGGATCGGTCTGGGAACGAAACCCGAATTCAGGCAGGCACGGGAAAAGAAAACACCGCGTGGGCCGCCCGATATACCTTCAACGATATCATCGGCCAGAGCCCTGCGCTCGTCGAGGCCCGCAAGGTTGCGCGTCAAGCGGCGGAAGGGGGTTCGGTGGTGTTATTGTCGGGGGAAAGCGGTACCGGCAAAGAGCTCTTCGCGCATGCCATCCATGCGGCTAGCCCTCGCCGGCACGCGCCCTTTGTGCCCGTGGATTGCTCTGCTATACCGCGGGAGCTCTTGGAAGCCGAGCTCTTCGGCTATGCGCCGGGAGCTTTTACCGGTGCGGCCAGGGAGGGCAAGATCGGCAAGTTTGAGCTGGCCCAGGGCGGTACGATCTTTCTGGATGAGATCGGCGAGATGCCGTTGGAAACGCAGGCCAGGCTCTTGCGCGTCCTGCAGGAACGGCAGGTGACACGGGTGGGCGGAATCACGACCGTGCCGGTTACCTTCGGGTTGGTTACTGCTACGAATCGGAACCTGGAGTACCTGGCCGTCCAAGGGAGGTTCCGGCGGGATCTACTGTATCGGCTGGATGTAATTCGGATCGAGGTGCCGCCCCTGCGGGAGCGGCCGGAGGATGTGCCGCTGTTGGTGGCGCATTACTGGGGGCAGAAGAGCTGGGAGCTGGGGCGCGGCACGACGCTGTCGACCGATGCCGTGCGGCTGCTGGAAGCGTATGATTGGCCGGGCAATGTGCGGGAACTGATCAATCTAGTGGAGCGGCTGTTGGTGAGCGTCGCCAAGCCGATGATCGAGCCGGATGACCTGCCCGCGCAATTCCAACTGGAGGCATCGGTTCGGAATCGATGCTTCCCCTCCTTTGACCTGCCAAAAATTTTGGCAGAGGCGGAGCGCCGCACCCTGGAGCGAGCGCTGCGACAGACCCATGGCAACCGGAACGGGGCCGCCCAGCTGATAGGAATCTCGCGCGCAACCTTCTATCGAAAACTCGTTATACACGGGTTAACTTACTATCATCACGTGTGACGAGCTCGCTATTCCATTGTCCATAACGGACCGGCCGCCCAAGTCGGTCCATTTTTATTTTCTGTTCTGCAGGGCGTTTTTGATGGTGACCTCGTCGGCGTATTCGAGTTCCGACCCGAGCGACAGCCCGCGGCCCAGGCGCGAGATTGCAAGTTGCGGATGGGCGCTTTGCAGGGGCGCCAATATCCGCTCGATATAGAGCGCGGTCGTGTCGCCTTCGGTGGTCGGGTTGGTCGCGAGTATCACTTCGCAGCGCTTGTGCGAAGCGAGCGCCTTTTCGACCCGCTCGTAGAGTTCTCGGAGGCGGATCCTCTTGGGCGATTCCGAATCGAGCGGCGAGATGACGCCCCCGAGCAGATGGTAAAGGCCGTGGTATGCGCCGGTCCTCTCGACATTTTGCATGTCGGACTCTTTCTCGATGACCGCAATCAGCGTCGCTTCCCGTCGCGCATCCCGGCAGAAGGCGCAGAGGCGCACGGTTTCGTTTTCCCGCTCCATGGCCCGGAAGCACTGTTCGCAAATGCCGATTTTGTCATTTACTTCCTTGAGCGCCGTCCGGAGATCTTCGATAAACCCGTTCCGGTCTTTGAGCATGAAAAACGCAAAGCGGGCGGCTTGCCGCGGCCCGATGCCCGGAAATTTCATGAAAAGCTCGATCAATTTTTCTATAGGTACGGGGTACATTTTATGCGAGTCCGAAATCACTGGGCGGCGGAGTTTCAAAAGTTGCAGATTCCTCGTTGAAGCGCAGATCCACATTGCCGGTCGGGCCATTGCGGTGCTTTTTTATATGGATTTGCGCCTGGCTCTTTTGGTTTTCGTCTTTGCGATGGATAAACATGACTACGTCGGCATCCTGTTCAATCGAGCCGGATTCGCGCAGATCAGACAGTTGGGGTTCTTTTGTTCCCCCGCGCTGTTCAATCGCGCGCGAGAGTTGGGAGAGCGCCAGGACGGGTATGTTGAGCTCTTTGGCCAGGGCCTTGAGCGAGCGCGAAATCTCCGAAACTTCCTGCACCCGCGACTCGGTTCGCTGGTGGCCGCGGATGAGCTGCAGGTAGTCGATGACCAGGAGGCCGAGATTATGTTTGGCATGCAGACGCCTGGCCTTGGCCCGGATTTCAAGCGACGTGGGTGCCGCGCTGTCATCGATAAAAATGGGCGCATCGGCTAGCCGTCCGATCGCCTTGCCAAGTTCGGTAAAGTCACCCGATTCTTCCTCAAGGTGCCCGGTGCGCAGGCGCCAGAGGTCCACTCCGGCTTCGGTCGCCAGGAACCGGTCCATGACCTGCTCGCGCGACATTTCCAAGCTGAAGACGCCGACGGGTTTCTGCTCGGTGACCGCCACGTGCCGCGCGATATTGAGCGCGAGCGCCGTCTTGCCGAGCGACGGCCGGGAGGCCAGGATGACCAGATCGGATTTTTGGAGCCCCGACAGATAGTTGTCGAGGCTGATAAAGCCCGTGGCGACCCCCCGCATTGTTCCGTCGCCTTTGTGAAGCTTTTCAATGCGCTCGGCCGTCCCGGGCATGAGTTCTTTGATTGAAAGGAAATCCTGCCGCAGGGAATCCTGCGCGATGCCGAAGATTTTCTGCTCGGCTTCGTCAATGAGTTCCACCACGTTGTCCGCCTCTTTATAGCCGAGCTGGGCAATGTGCGCGGACGCTTCGATCAGGTCGCGGAGCAGGCGCTTGCGGTGGACGATCGACGCATAGTGCTCGATATGGCTTGCCGTCGGCACGGCGTTGACAAGGGTTGCCAGGTATCCCGCGCCGCCGACTTCCTCCAGCTTGCCTTTCTCCCGCAGGCGCGAGGTGACGGAGAGGACGTCCACCGGCTCATGGCGAGTGTAAAGATCGGCGATTGCTTCATAGATCTCGCGGTGCGCGGGCTTGTAAAAATCACGGGCGCCAATCGCGTCTGCCACGCGGAAAATCGCCTCCTTGTCGAGCATGAGGGAGCCAAGCGTTGAGATCTCGGCCTCTACGTCCTGCGGGGGAATGCGGAGGCCGGTATTTTCTTTTGCCGCCATGACTTGAGGATACCCTTGGATTTAGGGGAGTTACAAATGAGAAAGAGGATAACGTGTGGATGCCCCCTACGCCCGCTTTATCCGTGGACCTTGGGAAGAATCCTCGACAAGATAACCGGCGTCTTGAATTTGCATGCGGATTGCATCTGCTTTTGCCCACTCCTTCGCGGCGCGGTATTTTTCCCGCTCGTCCGCCAGGGATTTTATTTTTGCCGGAATCCGTTCTGTCTTTATATTTTTCAGGCCGAGGCCGAGCACGCGGTCAAAATCATATAGAGTTGTCAGGACGGAGCTTGATGAGAACCGTTCCGGATTCTTATGGTATTCACTAATAAGCTTCCAGACCGCGGCAAGAGCTTTGGGAGTGTCGAGATCGTTGGAAAGTGTCTGGGCGAATCGCTTCTTGAAAGCAGATATATGTTTGGCTGTAGAGTACTTAGTACTATACGGTCTGTAGAGTACTAAATACTTTACAGGATGAAGGCCCCGTACGAAGTCATGTAAACGGTTAAGGGAATTCTGCGCCGCACTCAAGGACTCCCACGTGAAGTTGAGTTTGGAGCGATAATGCGCGGTGAGCGTAAGATAGCGGAATGCGAGGGGATTCACATGCCGCGTTTCGATGTCGCGGAGGGTAAAGACGTTGCCCAGCGACTTGGACATTTTCTGTCCGTCGACGAGCAGGTGCTCGCCTTCTATGAAAAAGCGGGCAAATGGCTTGCCGGTGGCGCCCTCGGACTGCGCGATTTCGTTCTCATGGTGCGGGAAGATAAGGTCCACCCCGCCAGCGTGGATGTCGAGCGTCGCGCCGAGGTAGCGCATCGCCATGGCCGAGCACTAG
>CAYIEG010000045.1:4202-4877 GCA_964362375.1 uncultured Candidatus Saccharibacteria bacterium | reverse complement strand
GAGGCCCGTAGACAAAACTAATCCGCTCGAGCGGATTAGTTTTGCCGCGACATAGTCGGCAGAAAGCAGAGACCAATCACCTCAACATCTTCACGATCGTGAAGATGTTGAGGTGATATATATAACAAAAGAGAGACCGCCGCAAATCCTATTTCCTAAAATGATACACGCCGATGGCGCCGGTGTGCGGGAGGTCCTGCTCCAGCGGCACGACGTGGGTTTTGATCCACTCGATAAAGGCACTGATCTGTTTTTGCGCGGTTGGGAGCTTGGAATCGCGCGCGACGTTCGGCAGGCGGCGCGCAAAATCTCGCACGAGCTTCTCGCCGTGCGACCAATCCTGATCCACGGTCCGCCATGTCAATTTCATCTTGAGGTCCTTGGCAAACTGCTGGAATTCGAGCGGAGTAAAATAGTGCAGATCCGCCAAGGTAATCCGCGCGCCAAACAGTATGCGGAGCGTCTGCAGGATATACCCGCGGGGATTGGACCAGTTGGGGCAGGTCACGATTAAGTGCCCCCCGGGCTTGAGCATCTCCTTGAGTGCCTGAAGGGAAACCAGCGGATCATCCGTATGCTCAAGCGTGCCCAGGGAAACGATCACGTCAAACTTGCCCCTTACCCCGGCCAAATCGGCGCAGCTGTAAAGCATACTGACTGCTACGGCGGTAGTGC
>CAYIEG010000045.1:0-4192 GCA_964362375.1 uncultured Candidatus Saccharibacteria bacterium | reverse complement strand
CCGAGATTGGGCAAGGCATAGGTTTTTTGCGCAAGCCGGATCGCCTCCTGGGAGAAGTCCACGCCTTGCACGAATTTCGCTCCCCTGCTCGCAACCGCATACGCTAGCTCCCCCGTCCCGCAGCCGGCGTCCAATACGGTCTTATTCTTCCACAAAATCTCCCGCAGCACTTCGGCCCGCGCCGGCGGCACTTTGTCGCCGGAAAAAAGAAGCGACGTATAGTGCCGCCTCTCTCCTTTTCTATAGACCGAATCGTAGAATTTTTTCAGCTCGCGGTTCTCTTTCATAGCTTCAATTCTCAAGCGCAAAACGCTGCGCCGGGTTTAAATCGTGCTTCTCCGGCCGAAAATTGTCGGGGTAGCGGTAGGTAATGGGCGTGATCCGCGCGGGCGAGACAAAAACCGCGGTGAACATCACCCGCTCTTTACGGGTAGCATATCCTCCGCGGTGCAGGCCGGAGGTGTCGCAAAAAATTATTGTTCCCGCCCGGCCGGTACCCGGCAGGATGTCGCCCGCCGGAATCCGCCTCTCCACCGCTCCGTGGGCGGGATACGTCTCCAGAGGCGGGAGCTGCGGGAAAAATCTACGCCATTTTCCTCCGTATTGCGATCCGGCCACATAGGTAAAGGGCCCGGCGCCCTCGTCCACGTCGGTGAGGTATAAAAATATCTTGCACATTTTCTTGTCGTCAGGATCGCGATGCCAGCGCTGGGACTGGACCGGCGATGCCCCCTCGCCCACCGGAGTGGTCACATTGAGAGTAAAGCTGTGGAACTTGGCGCACATCCCCATATACGCATTGACCGTATCCAACACCCGGGGATCCAGCGCCAGGCGCAGAAAGGGATTATCTAGATCCAAAGCCGGAGCCGCATCCCAGAGATTCTGAAGAAATTTTTTCCTGGTTCTTACCGCCGCTCCGGTCATCAGCTCATCGGCGTGCCCCCGGAGCGCAGAAAAGAGATGCGCTTCGGGAAAAAGCTCGTCCAAATGAACCATGCCGATGCCCCGGGTTTCCAGATCTCTTACGATCCGGCGCTGGACATCGGACAGCGCCGGAGAAAGGCGCCGGTGGAGATCCCGCGCCCGGCGATTCGACACCCAAAACCACAGCGGCCAGGCACGCATGAGGAGCTGGTCAGGCCGGATGCGGGAAACCCGCCTCAACCCGCGCAGGATTCTTCTTATTGTAGTTGTCGCCGTCATATCACGCATAAGGTAGCATCTTATATTTTAATAAGCACAGTCTCCAAAAATGTCAACTTTGCAATCTGGTCCGCGCTCAAGCGATCGGAGGTCTCTCTTTCAAGTATTTCCTTGCGGGCCTTGATTCGACCCAAAACCTCGCTCTTATCCATTTTAGCATACCGTTTGATAAAAAATAAATCGTTGGCAAGGACGCCGTAATTGACAGAGGCAAGCCACTCGTCCAATAAACCCTCGAGGTTGATCTTGTTTTTATCGAAGGGGAGCATCGAATACCGCACAAACCGCCAGATCTCCCGGGCCATTTTTCTCTTGTAGAGCCAGGCCCGGCAGAGCCACGGTCCCAAAATCAGATGTTTCCTCCTCAAAGGAATCGCCGCGGACGTAAACAGCCACCACGGAATCGTCAGGACAAAGCGCGTCACCGCAAACGGTTCGAGCTCGCCGAACGTGTACGGATTGGTGGGATGGCGCACGGTGTGCAGCCGGGCGTCCTGCAATTGCCTATGCAGGAATTCTGGCACGGAGAAACTCCGGGTGGCAAGCGCCACCTCGGAAAGGGTCAAGGTAAGACCGTTGAACCACCACGGCGTCTTGCGTTGGAAAATTTTTTTAAGAAGCGGGGTCCGATAGAGGCCGAAGAAAAAAACATGAGTGACGCGGCCTCTAAGATACGCGCGGTACAGCTCCCGATGGCTTAAATGCGTAAAGTCATGCGTTACCTCGCGCGTAAAAGGAGCGCCTTGGTGAACGATATATTTATAATAATGACTCATGGCAACGCCATAGGCGGGATTTCTTTCCAGCACGTCCACCAGGGTTTCTACAAAACGCGGGTGCCACCAGTCATCGTCAGACGCCCACATAAAATATTTGCCTTTGGCCTCCCGCAGCACAAATTCATGATTTTCCATGCCGTTGATGTCCGCCGGCTGGCGGATATAACGGATGCGCGGGTCCTGTACGGCGTATGAGCGGAGGAGCGCCTCGGTGCCATCGGTCGAAGCATTGTCCGAAATCACGTACTCGATGTTTTGGTAGGTTTGATTGAGAAGCGACTCGAGCGCCTCCGGCAGGAGATGCGCGCGGTTCCGGGTAGGCAGTCCTACCGATACGAGCGGCTCTGCTCTTTGGGCGTCGCGAGAAGTTTCGCCATTCATAAGTGTATATATTCAAGCGCGCGCGCGGTCGAATCGAGCTGTGCCGCCGCCGTGCACCCCGGCACCACGGTCGCGACCCCCTCTCTGCTCGCGCACCAGCCGATCGCCCATTCGGCCAAGTCGGCTCCCGGCGGCACCTCGCGTGTCATGATCTCGGCCGCGGCGGCGCGGCGCCGGCGGTCATCCTCCTCGTCAAAAGCGTTTTTGAGATGCGCATCCGACGGCTTGAATCGGCCGCTCAAGTAGCCCTTGGCAAGCGGCACCCGAGCGATCACGCCCAAATTTTCTTTTGCGGCAGCGGGGAGAATGCTTTTCTCCGCTCCACGATCGAGACGATTGTAAACCGCCTGCACCGCGGAAAGAGGAAACTCCCGCAGGGCCCCGCGCAGAATTTCGCCGTCCTCATCGAGCAGAGAATTGTCCCCCAGGCATATCCCCGCGGCGCGTATCTTCCCGGTCTTGAGCGCGGCATCGAGCGCTTCCCGTATTTGGGCACTCCGCGCGAATATGCTTTTGCCGTCGCCCGGCAAATTCACATGGATTTGATAGAGATCAATATAATCGGTCCGGAGGGCTTTGAGGGAGGTCTCGAGTTCTTTTTCAACGACGCTCCTCTCCCATCCTTCGGCGACCCCGCCCTCTCGAATGGTGTGGCCGAACTTCGCGGCAATGATAAATTTATCCCGATCCGCGCCGATCGCATTGCCGATCAGCCGCTCTGCGGCGTGATACAAGTAGCACTCGCCCGTATCGATGAAATTGACGCCCAGGTCCTTGGCGCGCGCGAGTATCTCGCGCGCTTCTTCCTCGCGAAGATATAGTCCGCCTCTCCCGCTCCACTGGTGCGTCTCGATCCCGACTGCGGAAACTGAAAACCCTGTTTTGCCGAGCGTCCTATAAAGCATGTTCGTTCGCGCGCATCCAGCGCAGATCCGCGTCGATCGCTCCCCGCCCAAAGAGCGCGTCGAGCGCCTGCAGGCGATGGAATCGCGGATCCCGGAACATCGCCGCGGTGAGGCCGATCTGCCTGAAAAGATCGCGCATCTCCCGCACCCCGTCGCGCACCGAATACCGGCATTGGAATTCCGGCAGATATTCTTTTATCTTGCCGAACGACACGAAGTAGGTGCGGGTGTCCCTGCCGCTCGCGCCGACAAGCGCGCTTTTTACCACGTCGTCGCCCGCGGGAGAATCACGGAGAAACGACACCCTCACCCCGCCGCATTCTTCCCCGACCATCCGCGCGACGTCGAGGATCTTCATGTTGTTGTCGTCCCTCCCCACGTTGAGAATCAAAAGACCGGGGCCGCGATGAGGGCAAGCGAGCGTCTGCCGGATCGACTCGGCGATATCGAGAATGTGGACATGCGGCCGCCATGCCTGACCGTCGGAATTGAGCACGATTTTCCCCTCGGCCGCCGCCATGCCTACCAGCATATTGATCACGATGTCGAAGCGCATTCGGGGAGAACCGCCAAACGCGGTCGCAAAGCGAAGTGCCACCGGAGAGAATCCGCCGTCCGCGAGTGAAGCAAGGTCCTGCTCGATCTGGTGTTTGTTCCGCGAATACGGGGTCTGCGGCGTGAGCGGAGAATCCTCATCGAGCGCCGTAGGCCCGGCTCCCGTGCCGTATACCGAACAGCTGGAGGCAAACACAAAACGGATGCCTTGTGTTTTGCAAAGGGACGCGATGTTGCGCGCGTAGGAGCGCGTCGGATCATAGATTCTTTCAACCGACAGATTGCCGAATGGATCATTGGATATTCCTGCCAAATGCAGTACCGCGTCCATGCCCTTGAGATCGGCCTGGGCGACATCCCGCGCAT
>CAYIEG010000044.1:0-4894 GCA_964362375.1 uncultured Candidatus Saccharibacteria bacterium | reverse complement strand
TGTTCGAGCGCCAGATGCGCAGGATCATAATCGCCGGCGCATGGAATACATAGGCATATGCGGTATGGGTCGGCATGGTGAGCAGTGCCGGCGCTTTGAGTTTTTTCTTTTCGATCGGGCCTACGGGTTCGCCTTTTTTATTCAGCTTCTGCATGACGAGCGTGCACTCACCCGACACCAGCGTCACATGCTCCTTGAATGTCGTGTGGTAATGATTGCCGAGCACCGCTTTGCCCTTCACATAAAAAATCATCTCGCGCCGCGTTTTTTCCACCGTGTGCTTTACGGCAAAGATGTCGCGCCGTCCGTCCGCATGCTCTTTTTGCAGCTTCTTTATGGGGACCATAGTAATTATGGTAGCGGAGGAAGGGAGAGGTGTCACGATTGACAAATGAAGAGATACATGCTTGAATAGAACAACTTTTGACTTGATCTTTGGTATCTGCAGATTCCGAAAAAGGAGGCCGCATGGAATATCCGGTTTCTCCAGCCGGGGATAAGCCGACTGCGTATTCGCCCGAGACGCTCGTCGCTCTCTTCACCGCCCATACACTCAATTTATGTTCAGAACGGGAGACGATATGGCTGCGCTACAGCGCAATGTTGGTGGGAAACGCAGCGCTTTTGGGATTCTTCACACAGAGTGTAGCACTGGGTGCCATAAAAGCGCTTTTTATCACCCTGCTCGGTATGGCACTATGCCTCATATGGGAAGCGATCATCGTGGTCCCGTGGGATGCATATGATGAGTGGGTGGATAAAGCTGCGCAGTTCAGCTTTGTCGCATTAGAACCCGCCGCAAATCCATTCAGCGGAGAACGTACCCCGCTAGTGCGGCAAGCTACTGTTCGGCTTATCTACATCTTCATGGCGAGTTATTGGTTTTTGTGGGGGATTTACATGATATTCGGTTAGGAGGCGCACATGGGTATTAAAGATTTATGTAAGATCATAGATCCAGATTGGCGTCGTAAGCAGACCCCAACAGTACGGGCGGTTACTCTGGCCGGTTTCGGGATAGGCGTGGGACTTATCACCTACGCTGTAGGTTCCTTGATCAAGACGTTCATTAACTGAGTATGACAGTATGCCGCGGTTTGATCGATTCGTTCGAACCGCGGCATTTTCATCCCCGCACCTAATTTCGGCAGAAGTACCGTTCCTTATATGGCCGAAATTAGGTGCGGGGATGAATTTGTCTTTTTGTCGAAAACCGAGTAAATTCGGGGTATGGAAATTAAGTTGCAGCCGGTGATTGATTTCGGCAAGATGCCGATTGCGAATGCCTTTTTAACGCCCGAGCAATTTGCTTCGGAGTATTTTTATCCGATGGCGCTCGGCTACGACCCGGAGACGCAGGCGATCGGACTGGTACACCGCGTGCCGCCGGAGAAAATGTTCCATGAAAATTACGCCTTCTTTTCTTCGACTTCCAGGGGCATGCAGCGGCATTTCCGCGACACCGCGGAAAAACTTTTGTCGTATGCCGGGGAGGGGATTGTGGTGGAGGTCGGATCCAACGACGGCATCATGCTCGAAGCGTGGAAGGAGCTCGGCGTGCGGGCGGTGGGAGTCGAGCCGTCGGCCAATGTCGCGGCGGTCTCGCGCGGCCGCGGGCACTGGGTGATAGAGCGCTTTATGGACGAGAAGGCGGCGGATGAAATTTTGAGCGCGGGCGCGGTATCGCTCGTCTACGGCGCCAATGTCTCCTGCCACATCGAGGATTTTCTTGAGTACGCGCGCCTGGTCGCGCGCCTCATCGGCAAAGACGGGGTATTCGTATTTGAGGATCCTTATTTCCTCGATATCGTCGAAAAGACGTCGTATGACCAGGTCTACGACGAGCATATCTGGTATTTTACGATTTCCTTCATCAACCATATCTTCGGGCCGCTGGGGTATCATGTGTTTGACTGCGAGCATGTCGACGTGCACGGCGGGGAACTGCGGATGTACGTGGGGCAGAGGGCCACGCATCCGGTGCGCCCGCAGGTGGCGGAGTGGCTTGCCAAAGAAACCGATTTGGAAGGGAAGCTCGCGGCACTCGGCGATAACATCAAGAAATCAAAGGCCGCACTTCTTGATATCCTTCACGGATTGAAAAAAGAGGGCAAGCGAATCTGCGGATTCGGCGCGTCGTCCAAGGGAGTGATTGTATGCAATTTTTGCGGCATCGGCCCGGATCTTATTCCATTCATTACCGACAATACCCCGGCCAAGCAGGGAAAATATTATCCGGGCGTGCACATACCGGTCGTGCCGCAGGAGGAATTTGCCAAAGCCAAGCCGGACTACGCCATGCTCTTTGCCTGGAATCATCTCAAGGAAATCGACGAGTCGCAGGCATGGTTTCGCAAGGGCGGGGGGCGCTGGATCATGCACGTCCCCCAGCCACGGATAATATGAAGATTTTGATGACCGGCGGTTCGGGGCTTCTGGGCCGCGAGATATTGAAAGCAGATCCGGCGATTATTGCCCCTCCGCATACGGAGTTCGATATTACCGACTCCGATTCGATCGCGCGCGCCATCGCAACGAATCGGCCTGACGTCCTCCTGCATCTTGCGGCCGCGACCAAACCGCCCGAGCACGAGAAAAACCCGGAGCCGGGGCTTTCCGTTAATATAATCGGTACCGCCCAGATTGCCCGCGCGTGCGCCAAGACCGGGGTGCGGCTGGTCTATACCTCGACCGACTATGTATATGTCGGCCCCGGCCCGCACAAAGAAGAAGAGGCGCTTCACTCTCCATACAAATTCGGATGGTCCAAGCTTGGGGGAGAGTGCGCGGCGCGGCTCGTCGACAATTCGCTGATATTGCGCTTGAGCTTCGGCCCGGCGCCGTTTCCGTGGGAAAAGGTGTATGCGGATCAGTATAATTCAAAGTTATATGTCGATGAGATGGCGCCGCTTATAGTCAGGGCCGCGCAATCGCAGGCAACCGGAGTCATGAATCTGGGCGGTCCGCGGACTACGCTGGAAGAATATGCCCGTCGTACCCGGCCGGACATCGAAACCATTCCACGCCCCGATTGGGCGCCGCAGGATACCAGCTTGGATATTACGCGGATGAAAAAAGAACTGGGGATTGCCGATGAATATGGGCTGTTAAAACACAGTACATGAAAGTGCCGTTTGTGGATCTGTCCGCAACAACGGACAGGATAAAAACCGAATATCTCGCCGCAGTCGAAAAACTCCTGGCAAAAGGGAGGTTTATTTTGACCGAAGAAGTGGAAGAGTTTGAAGCGAAGTGGGCAGAGGCAGTCGGCACCGCGCACTGCGTCGGGGTTTCCAACGGTGCCGACGCGATTTATCTGGCTCTCGCGGCTGTCGGGGTAGGGCAGGGCGATGAGGTGATTACGCAGGGGAGCGCCTATAACGCTTCCGTGACGCCCATTCTGCGCCTGGGCGCGATTCCGCGATACGCCGATATCCATTCTGATACGCTTACTATTGATCCGAAAAAAATCGAGCCGCTGATTAGCGAACGAACCAAGGCGATCCTGCCGGTGCATTTGTACGGGCAGCCGTGCGACATGGAGGCGGTGATGGAAATTGCGCGGGCGCATCGCCTTGCCGTCGTAGAGGATTGCGCCCAGGCGCATTTTGCAGAGTGGAACGGCAAGAAGGCCGGGGCGTGGGGCGATGCCGGGGCGTTTAGCTTTTATCCGACCAAGAACCTCGGCGCCTTCGGCGACGCGGGTGCGGTGGTGACGACCCGTGATGATGTATATAAAAAAGTACAGGCAATGCGGAATCTCGGAGAGGTCCAGAAAAACGATCATCGGTACCTCGGCTTCAACATGCGTCTCGATCCGATACAGGCGATTGCCCTGAATTTGAAATTGCCGTCTTTGCAAGAGGTGACGGCCGGCCGTATCGCTGCGGGCGCCTATTATGATACCTTGATCCGTGACGCCCAAATTCCGATCCGGCCGGTGGCGCGGCATCCCGATGCCGCGCACGTGTATCATTTGTATGCGGTACAGGCGTTAGAGCGCGATCGGGACCAGATCCGTACCGCACTCGATCTGCGCGGGGTCGAGACGCAGATTCACTACCCGATACCGGTATACCGGCAGCCCTTTTATACGGGGCCGGCTGACCCGTGCCCCGTAACCGACGAAGTGCTGGGACGGATTTTTTCACTGCCGATGTTTGCCGGCATCACCAAGGAAATGCAGGAGTATGTGGTCGGGTCGCTGAAAGCGATTTTTTCCCGCTGACACTATGAGACCATTACAAAACTCCCTCTCCTGCTGCAATAGCGGCATTTCGGCTCTGGCTTCGTCAGTCCTCCTCGCCGTATATTGGCATATACGCCTTCGTCGTCCTTCCTCGCCATAGCACGAAATGCCGCTATTTCGCGACGAAGAAGAGTTTTGTAATGGTCTCTATATGCGCCTTTTGGTCATCACGCAATTTTCGGCACTCGGCGGATCGAGCCGGATACAAGTTATCCAGTTTTTTCCGTTTCTGGAGAAAGCGGGGATTGCATATCGGCACCGTACCGTCTATGCGGACCGGTTTTATCTGGTCCAAAACGGCATCGAGCCGGTATCGCGGATTGCCAAAAAGATGAATTTTTTCGGGGGAATGCTCGGCGGGTTTTTGAAGAAAGCGTGCTGGGTATTCGCGGCCGGTCGGTTCGATGCGGTCTTGATCCAGCGGGAAGTATTCCCGCGCTCGTGGTACTGGCTGATGCGCCGCCTCAACCCGCGGATTATTTATGAAATCGAGGATACGATTTTTGAAATGAATCCTTTCTGGCGCCGCGGGGGCCTGCACGATGCCGCCCTGCGGTATCAAGCGGCGATGTGCCGCAATATGATGCGCCATGCCGCGCATGTTATCGCCGAAAACGAATATCTGGCGGCTGAAGCGCGGCGGCA
>CAYIEG010000043.1:0-4919 GCA_964362375.1 uncultured Candidatus Saccharibacteria bacterium | reverse complement strand
TGGAAAAAGCGGCACGAGGCGGGAAGATCCGGACGCTCGCGCATTTCGGAGAAAAATCGGAGGAGAAAATCCTGCGGGGGATCGATTTTTTGAAAAAATCCGGCGGCAGGCAAATACTCGGGTTTGCCCTCCCCGACATCCGGAATCTCGAAAAAATGATCCGGTCATTTCCTGAAGTCGAGGAGGTGCGCACCTGCGGATCGGTGCGGCGCCGGAAAGAGACCATCGGCGACATCGATATTCTCGCGACGTCGGCCAAGCCCGAGAAGGTCATGGAGCGCTTCCTCGCTTTGCCTTTTATCGCCCACGTCTACAGCCACGGCCCGACCAAAACAATGGTGAAGCTTAAAAACGGCCTGGACGCGGATCTGCGGGTGGTGCCGCGCGAGTCGTATGGCGCGGCCCTCAATTATTTTACCGGCTCCAAGGAGCATAATGTGGCGCTTCGCGAACTTGCGATCAAGCGCGGCTGGAAGTTGAATGAATACGGCCTTTTCAAAGGAGAGAAAATGATCGCGGGCCGGACCGAAGAAGGGGTGTATGAGAAGCTTGGCCTCGCCTATATCGAACCGGAGATGCGCGAGGACCAGGGAGAGATCGAAGCGGCGCGCAAAGGGGCGCTGCCCCGATTGATCGGGTATAAGGATCTCTGCGGCGATCTGCAGGTGCAGACCGATTGGACGGATGGCGAGGATTCGATTGAAGAGATGGCCAAAGCCGCTATCGAAGTCGGACTTCGATACATCGCGATCACGGATCACACCCGGAGCTTGGCCATGACCGGTGGGGCGGACGAGAAGAAACTGCAGAGGCAGATGGCCGCGATAGACGCGATAAATAAAAAGTTTAAAAGTTTAAAGTTTGAAGTTTTGAAAGGAGCGGAGGTGAATATCGGCAAGGATGGGACGCTGGATATCGAAGATGATACGCTTGCGAAACTCGATGTGGCGGGTGCGGCGGTCCACAGCCATTTCAATCTTTCCCGGGCGGAGCAGACCCGCCGCGTCATCCGCGCCATGGAGAATCCGCACGTGGATATTATTTTCCATCTGACAGGGCGCATCATCAACCGGAGAGGGCCGATTGATCTTGACATCGACGAGATCATCAAGGCAGCCAAACGTACCGGGACGGTGCTCGAAATCGACGCGTATCCCGACCGGCTTGATATCAAGGATGAATACGTGCGCAGGTGCGTGGCCGCGGGAGTCAAGATGGCGATTGACTCCGACGCCCATTCAAAACCGCATTTCAAGTATCTCGAATCCGGCATTGCACAGGCGCGGCGCGGGTGGGCGGCCAAGTATGACATCATCAATGCCTGGCCGGTTGAGAGAATGCTAAAGATGCTCAAATAAAATGCCAGTTGAACGATCAGCAGGAATTATCTTGTTTCGCGATACGCGCCAAGGAAGGCGCTATCTGGTGATCCGCTCCTCGCGCGACAAATCTACGATCGCCAAAGGGAAGACGGTTCCGGAGTTCTGGGATTTTCCCAAAGGCAGACTGGAGCAGGGAGAAACGGGTGTGGAGGCGGCAAAGAGGGAGACCAAAGAAGAGGTGGGGGTCGAAGATTTCGAATTGATGGCCGGTTTCAAAGAGACCGCGCGCTACTTTACCCGCCGCGAAGGCAAGCCGGTGCCCAAGTTCGTCGCGATGTTTCTTGCGAAAGTTAAAAATGCCGGCGTGACGCTCTCCTGGGAGCACGACAAATATGCATGGCTGCCCTATGCGGAAGCGCGGGAGCTTATCACGCTTGCTCCCATGAAGCAGGCGCTCGCCGCAGCTGAAAAATTCTTGCAAAGCCAAAGCCCGTAGGGTATCGAAAAACCGCGGGGACCCCGCGGTTTTCGTATTCCCCCTGATACTTATTTTGCCGCCTCGACTATTTTTTGAAATACGTTCGGGTGTTCAGCCGCAATCGCCGCAAGGATTTTGCGGTCGAGCGCCACATGTTTCTTTTTGAGCGCCGAGACGAGTTTGCTGTAGGAGAGACCGTTAGTCCGCGCACCTGCCGCGATCCGGGTTTGCCACAGCGCGCGGTAATTCCGCTTTTTCTGCTTCCTGCCGACATACGCATGGCTCCATGCGTGGAGCAGAGCTTCATGCGCGAGGCGCTCTTTTGACTTTCTGCCCCACTTGAACCCCTTGGCGTATTTCAGGATTTTCTCTCTTCGTTTGTGGGCGGTAACGCCGCGTTTGACTCGGACCATGATGAATAACTGGTTACTGTTTATCGGCTATGACTGATTCAAATATTTGACTATTTTCTTCTTCGCAGTTCCGGAAAATCCGGTTAGCTGCTTCTGCCGCAGCTGTGTTTTGCGGGACGCTTTCGCGTTGAAATGATTCTGCCCGGCGCGGCGGTAGAGGAGCTTGCCGGTTTTCGTGATTTTGACCCTTTTCAAAACTGCCTTTCTCATTTTTTCGCAATTACTGCAATAAATCCTTGCGGAAAGCGCTTGGGCGTCGATTCGAGATTGAATTCTACGGGGATCATCCCCAGAAATTCGTTGAATTTCTGGAGGGCCAGGTGTCCGTGCGCTTTCTCGCGCCCGCGGAGGCGCATGTCGATCCGCACCTTGTCGCCGTCGGCAAGAAACTTCATGACCTGCTTGGCCCGCATTTCAAGATCGTGCCGTCCGGTCGTGAAGCCGATCCGCACCCCCTTCAGCTCGCTCTCTTTCTGTTTCTTCCCGTGCTCGCGCTCGAATTTCTCGTGGGCGTATTTGAATTTGCCGAACTCGGTGATTTTGCAGACCGGCGGCTTGGCGTTCGGAGAGATTTCGATTAGATCAAGCCCTTGCTCTTGGGCGCGGCGGAGGGCTTCGGGAAGCTCCAGAATTCCGAGGTTCTTCGCATCCGCATCAATTACGCGGACAGGGGAGCTGCGGATCCATTGGTTGATACGGTATCGTCGCTGGATGGTTGAAAGTTTAAATATTTAAAAGTTTAAAGACGTGGAGATGAGGGGAATTGAACCCCTGTCTGGAAGAGTAAGCGACCGCAATGCTACGAGTGTACCTCGCGATGAAGCGAGGAGGATGTCCGATAATCGTCGCTGTCCGTATCGAACAGTCAGGACAGCCAAGCTCGGTCTATAACACCGGTGGTCCTCCAAACGAGCGTGAGAGGGCCGATGGCATATGCCTAAAGTTAGGCGTATGCGGGAGCGAGAGCGGCGCTACCAAAAGCGGCAGCAACCGTGTTTCTCACTTTTGCGAATACGTTTGCACGTATTGGGTGCAAGAGTTTTACGAGTGGTCTTGCGTCCTCGGCTCGCTTGCGAATTCGCCGCGACCTCCATCGAAGCCGATCATCCCCTTTTCAATGTGCGCTCGATTTCTCGCCGATCCTCGCGCCGTTTGATCACCTCGCGCTTGTCCGCCTTCTTTTTGTGGCGCGCAAGGCCGATCAAAACCTTCACTCGGCCGCGCTTACTATACACTTTGAGCGGCACGATTGTCAAACCCTTTTGGCTGACTGTGCCGATCAGCTCCTTGATTTGGGACTTGTGCAGCAGGAGGCGCCGGGAGCGGCTTTGATCGTAGCTGGCGGGGGTATTTTGGGGTTGATACGGCGGGATCGCGGCGTTGAGGAGCCATGCCTCATTTCCGCGTATGACCGCAAACGTTCCGGCAAGACTCATGCGCCCCACCTTCACCGCCTTCACCTCAAATCCGAAGAGCGCGATACCCGCCTCGATCGTCTCGAGGATTTCATAATCAAACGGGGCGCGCCGGTTGACGGCGAGATCGGACATGCTATAATTTAGCATACCACAGAATCCCATTTCTAAACGTATAAGTTCTTTATAGAGGAGACGGGTGATGATTAAGATAGAGCTTGAAGAGGAACTCCTTCGGGCCTTTTTCTTTTGGTTGCGTTCCGGTGGTTTTTCGGCTATTATCTGTGTATGATTATCACGGATGAGATGAAAAAGCGGATAGTCGCGATTTTACAGCAGGCGGGCGTCAAGCACGCCGCGATTTTTGGCTCATTCGCGCGGGGCGAGGCGGATGCAGGGAGCGATCTTGATTTGCTGGTGGAGTTTCAGGGCGAGAAAACTCTGCTGGATTTGGTAGCATTGAAAAATCGTCTTGAACGGACTCTCGATATGAAAAAGGTGGATGTCATCACCTACCAATCGCTTTCGCCGCTGCTGCGCGATTCAATACTGCGAGAACAAACCCCCGTATTATGACGAAAGACCCCAAAGTATTTCTCCAACATATTTTGGGAAGCATCGCGCAGATTGAACGGTATGTGGGCGGCGTCGAGCAAGAAGAATTTTTGAAATCCGCGCAACTGCAAGATGCGGTGATTCGGCGCCTCACGATTATCGGCGAGGCGACGAAAAATCTTCCGCCGGAACTGCGCGAGAAGTATACCACTATCCCATGGAGCGACATTGCGGGAATGCGGGATGTGTTGATGCATGAATATTTCGGAGTGGATACGGAACTGGTATGGCGCACGGCGCAAAAAGATCTGCCGATTTTTAAAAAGCATATTGAGGAAATTCTTGCATCTTTGCCATAGCGTGAGATTCCTTTATGCATAGAATAGCCCCTTGGGGGCTTTTTTTATTGGCCGGATTTTGGTAGAGTTGGCGCATGATGCGGGAGCGGATAAGAAAGTTAATCAAAGATGTTATGACGGAAACTTTCCGGTCTCCGAATATTGAATTTTCGGTGGTGCCTACGGAAAGTTCGGCTTACGGAGATTATGCTTCAAATATCGCTTTTGTCTGTGAGCGTGGGGCTGCTATGCAAATGAGATCACATGTTGGTGAAGTTGAGGGGCTGCATGGCATCAGAACACCGCGGCAATTTGCTCAAAAAGTGAAACAGTTCTTAGATGATAAGGCCGCGGATTTCATTGAGTTCTCGATATTTAATGGCTCGAGGATTGTTCCA
>CAYIEG010000042.1:0-4997 GCA_964362375.1 uncultured Candidatus Saccharibacteria bacterium | reverse complement strand
TCTGCCACAAGACGTGTTTAAACTTTTAAACTTTCTTAAACGGTTTACACTTGCTCCTGAGGGAATATATACCCACTTTGCGAGCGCCAAAGATCCGGATGACCGGCAGTATACCGAGGCGCAGCTTTCCCGCTTCGGGGATACTCTCTCCGAATTCGAGCGGGCGGGTATGCGGGGAATGCTGCGTCATGCCGCGGCAAGCGGCGGGGTGCTCCTCTTCCCGGAAAGCCATCTGGATATGGTGCGGATCGGGATGGGGCTCTACGGGTACTGGCCGTCGCCGGAATCGAAGGCCTCAAAGCTGAAAGATAAAAAGTTTAAAAATTTAAAGCCGGTGCTGGCGTGGAAGACGGTGGTCGGCGAAGTGAAAGAAATTCCGAAGGGTGCCGTTGTCGGATACGACGGAACCGAGCAGGTCGCAAAGAAAACAAAAATCGCGGTATTGCCGGTCGGCTATTGGCACGGGTATGACCGCGGATTTTCCGGGATCGGCGAAGTGCTTGTCCGGGGACAGCGCGCCAAAGTGCTCGGCCGGATTTCAATGGATATGACGGTTGCCGATGTGAGCGGGATCCGGGGGGTAAAAACAGGGGACGGCGCGGTGCTAGTCGGGGCACAGGGCAAAGAGGCGATTTGGGCGGATGAAGCGGGAGAGAAGCTTGGCACCACGCAGTACGAATTCCTTACCCGTATTAATCCGCTGATACGGCGCATCACGATATGAGCTATGAGTAGCCGGATCGTCTATTCACACCAAGAGTCGAAGACAAAATCCTGGCGGCGGCTGCTCGGCGCCGTACTCTTTCCCGCCGCACTGCTGCTGCTCGGCGCGGGGGCCATCGCATCCTTCCGTCTGCCGTATCTGCAAATACGCGAGATCACGATTTCCGGACTCGAATCGTTTGAGACCCGCGCGGTCGAAGAGCGGATCGGGTCGCTCCTCGACGGCACGTATTTTTTTCTGCTTCCGCGGCGTTCTTATTTTCTGGCCGATACCCGAGCGCTTGCCGAGGATCTCGGCAGGGAATTTCCGCAGATGCGGGAGATCCGCGCGGCGAAGCGTTTTCCGGACGAGCTTCAGGTCGCGGTGACCGAGCGGTCATTTTGGGGGATTTCTTGCAACACGTCCGGAGACGCGCTGCCCCTGCAATGCGTCTATATTGATCCAACCGGTTTTGCCTATGAGGAAGCGCCGCAAGTAACCGGCGCCCTTATCCTCGCAGTCGAGCGCGATGGCGAGCCGCCTGCCGTTGGGCAGACCGTGATCGAATCCGCCATGATGGAGCGGCTCCGCCTCTTAAAAGAGGGGTTTGGCGAGGCGGGCGATGTGATGATTACGGGGTTTGAGCTGCGGAAGCGCATCCCCACCGAAATCCGGGCAAGGACGAGCGATGGATTTATGCTGGTGCTCTCGCGGGATGACGATTTTGCGCGGATGTTCGGCGTGCTCAAAAGAGTGCTTGACGAGGAAATAAAAGAAAAGCGCGACCGGCTCGACTATATTGATCTCCGTTTCGGCAACAAGGTGTTCTACAAATGGAAATGATTCTTTACGGCAATTGGTAGACGAAAATCGAGTAGCCGATCCGCGCGACCGGCTGGTGGGGCCTGAGCCACTCGTAGGTATCTTCCGGTTTCCGCAAGAAGCCCGGAGCAGGAGTGCCGAAAGCCGCTTGGCGCAGACTTGCGGAAATCGCAAACCAGCCGTGCGCGGGGCCCCGCGAGGACTGCCATAGCTCGAATTTGTCTCCGAGATAATACTTGGGGTTGGCGCCGCCGAAATAGTCGACGGCGATTTTTTCAATGCCGTTGGCTTCGACGAATCGCGCAAGGCGCTTGATATCCTGTCCCCAGTCGTAGTTGGAATCCACCGCGATCCGCCAGCCGTTGGCCGTGCCGTTCACAAGCGAGGCTGGCGGCGAATTGGCATCTGCAGCCGACGAAGGCATGGCCTGGGCCGCCACTGCGGCAAGCTGATTGTAATAGGGCATGAAGTGGGGGAACGCGAAGAGCGTCTCGGCGACGAGCCAGATGAGGAGGGCGCCGACTATAAGATAGCGCGGGATTATTTTGACATACGTCTCGTAGATTCCTTTCATGAGGCCAAGAATATCACGGGGGTCGGTGATCTCGTGCAAATGCAGCCACGCTGCGATTTGGCGCGAGACGAGAATATAGATGAAAGGAAACGTCGGCAGGACGTGACGGATGCCGATATTGAGCGGCGATCGGACCGAGACAATCCAGTAGACCGCGATCACGACGAACGCCGAAAATTCGGGGAAGTGGTTCCAGATCCACATCCGCACGGCTCCCCCCCAGCGCTTCTTTCCCGCTGGAAGGGCGAATTCGTCGGCTCCGCGCTCGGCGCGCGGGGAGCGCATGGTTTTGCGCATGCCGAAAGCCAGCGCGATAAAGGTGAGAATATGGAGCGCCAGCGGCTCCTTGAAAAGATAGAGCACCGGGAAATAGATTTGCGATCCGGCCGCGCTCACTTCGCCGAGGAAAAATGCGGTATTGCCGCCGGCCGAGCGCTGCTGGACCATGAGGAAGCCGAGCAGGTATTCGCCGAGCGGCCGCGTGAGGGAATTTCGGATGAGCGCCAGATCGAGGTCCACCGCTTCGCGAGAGCCGTACGAACCGAGGAGCCACCGGGCGTCGGCGAGCTGCCGCTCCTGCGGATAATTCCAGACAAAGACGCCGTAGACCAACCAGATGCACGCGACGGCGATGAGCAGGATGAGTGCGGCCTTTCCGGAGAGCCGAAGCAGGAGCCGTACGCGCTCGCGGGCATGCAAATGCGGCTTGGCAAGTATCCATGCGAGCAGCATGACCGCGTATATCGGGATGAGCAGGACGGCGGAGAATTTGAGGAGCAGTGCGGCGCCCAAGAGCACCCCCGCAATCGCAAGGGCGCGCCAGCCCGGCTTTTCAAGAAATGCGAGAAAGCTCGTGACCCCGATAAAAAAGCCGAGAGCGGCGCCGAGGTCGGTGGTGACGAAGCGCGAGTGGGTGAGGACAGTCGGAGAAAAGGCAAAGAATGTGAGCGTCGTGAGGGCGGCCGCTTCGCCGAACCTTTTCTGCGTCCACCGGTAGAGGAGCCATCCGAAGCATACGGAAAGCAGGATCAGCGGCAGGCGCGACCAGAAGAGGATCCGGTCGGCATCGTTTTCAAATCCGTAGAGAAAGGCGTCCCCCTGCGCCCATTGGCTGTTTATCTCCTCGCGCCAGTGTACGGTTTCGGTGGGGAAGTATGGCTTGACGAATATGTTCGCCGAGAGTGCGGCCAGGGCCTTGATGAGCGGCGGGTGCTCCGGATTGAGGCGATAGTCCAGCTGGGTTACATAGCCGAAGCCTGCCGGGACATGCGCAAGCTCATCCACGGTCGCCGAATCGTTCCAGACCGAGGCGATCATCAGGACGAGCATCACGCCTAGGATCACGGCGGCAAGGGTATGGGTACGATACATCAGTCCTAGCATATCAATAATTTTGCAGTATCACAAAATCCCCTGGCACTCGGATTTTTAGCTCCGGGTATTTTTCCTGGAATGCGCGGATAAGGGCTGAATCGCTCCCGTCGAGGAAGGCGATGATCGTTTTTTCCGCCGGGCGGATCGTGATCATATCCGGGGCGGCTCCCCACTCCGACGGATCGGCGGCGGCAATGTATTGAATATTTTTTGCGGTCCGCTCTTCAGGCGTAAAAGAGTCGCTTGCAAACATGACGGTCTCTGCGGGCATCGGGATGCCGCGGACGATCACTCCTTTGGTATTCACGACGACGTGCTTGGTAATATCTTGGGGAGTTGAAGCAAGGAATTGTCCGAGATGCCAGATTGAGGTGTCGAATGCCTCGTAGGTTTGGGGGTGCTGGGCCCAGCGCTGGAAATACGCGTGGTAGGTCATGAAGGGAAGGGTGAGCAGTATGAGGACGGCAAGAAGGGCGAATTCCTTCTGAATCCGGTGAAGCTGCGGCGCATCTTGCGGAAATTTGCTTCGCTGGGCAGCGAGCCAGTTGCGGATCCAGTCCCATGACGCCGTCCCTCCCCATGCGGCGAGGATCATGACCGGCGGGATCATGCCGATGGAGCGGAGGGCATGGGGCAGGCCTTCGCGGGTGAGCACCGCGGGAAGCATGAGAGCGAAGAACCAGGCGAGCAGGATTGCGGCCTGCAAGGAATATTGTCTTGCGGAGCGGATGAGGAAAAACAAACCGAGGATAAAGAAAAGAGCGATGAGCGGATGCAGCGCCGGCTGACAATTGAAATTGTGCCGCCAGTTGCAGTCGCCTCTCACAAAGAACATGCCGAGGGTGGAGATGAGCGACTTGCCGAATTCCTTGACGGGGGAAGCGGCCGAGAATATCGAGATGTCGCCGGCGCGGTTGAGAAATTCCGCCGGGTGCTGGACAAAATAGACGCCCAGCGGCAAGGCGGCGATGAACGCGACGAATATGAAAAGGAGGATCGCGCAGGGTAGGCAGGCGGCGGCCGTCTCTTTGCGGCGCCAAATATACCAGACAATCGGGACGGCGAAGACAAATACCATAAACCGGAACGCGATATAGGTATGGAAGCCGAGACCCGCGAAAATGCCGGCAAGTACGAGGTCGAGGATGGCACCCTTGCGCAGGCCCTTGAGCAAAAAATACATCGCGAAAGTCGCGAAAAACGGGACAAGGATTGCGCGGAATCCGATCCGCGAGAAATTGACGTGCCAGTAGCTTGTTGCAAGGAAGAAACTCGCCAGCAGTCCTATCGAAGTTCGACTTCGATAGTTATCGAAGTCGAACTTCAATAGGAGTTCCCGGGTAAAAAGATATAACCCGAGGATCGTAAGCGTGCCGATGAGGGCGCTGACGATCCGCAGCGCCCATGGCTCGTTTCCGAAAATTGCCAGAGAAATCGTTTGCAGGTTGATAAAGAGCCCCTCGCGACCGTTGTTTTCCGGATAGAATATTTTAAAGTTGCCGGTCGCAAGCGCCTCAAGCGCAT
>CAYIEG010000041.1:0-5114 GCA_964362375.1 uncultured Candidatus Saccharibacteria bacterium | reverse complement strand
GCGGACAACGCGATCCGCCTCCACACATCCGGCACGGGGCTCGGCCTCTATGTGGCAAAAAATATTATTGAGCGCCATGACGGCACGGTCGAAGTAAAAAGCGGGGAGGGAGAGGGGAGCAGATTTTCCTTTACCCTTCCGGTAGTATCATGACCATTACCAAAACGTTTTATCCGTCGCGCATCGGCTGCCCTTCGATTCCGGGTACGGTGAAAGGGATCATCTCATCGCTTCCCGGGGTGGAGGGGGTGAAAGTGCGCTATGAGGAGCGGGCGGTGGAGGTGACGTTTGACGACGCCAAAACGTCTCCTGAAGTCATTTCCGGGAAGATCGGCGAAGAGATGGGGCTGGCGTTTGAAGCGCGTGATACGCCGCCTTCCGGCGGCAGCGCGGCCGAGACCTGCCCCATGTAGTTTTCAGGCATTGGAAATTTTTGTGCATGTGCGATAGGATGCGGTGACGGGGTTTCGTCTATCCGATACCCGAGGTGAAAAAGGAGGCGGATTATGCGGGGGCGGGTCCTCTCACTGGTACTAATATCTGCAGTCTTACTCGTAATGTCGGGCTGCGGGGTGACCTTTCATCAAGGCGGGGGATATGACCTTGCCCTGCCGGAATTTCAGCCATATCCCGGACAAACACGAACCTATCATCAGCAAATTCAGGTCCCTTTCTAAACAACAAGAGGAACTGCAGGCGTATAATGTCGCATGGTTCGCCCAGCGGCTTTTTTATTTGAAACCATTGACAATTTCGGGGTGTTGGATAAGATGTATTAGCAGTCGCTGGTCGGGACTGCTAACCGTATAAAAACTCATAGCTAAAATATGAAGATAAATCCTTTGGGAGATCGCGTGGTAATCGAAGTCGAGAAACAGGAAGCTGGCAAAACCAAAGCCGGCATTTACCTGCCCGAGACCGCGGACAAGGAGCGGCCGGAGCAGGGCAAGGTCATCGCCGTCGGACCCGGTCGCATGACCGATGAAGGGAAGAGGATCCCCCCGACGGTCAAGAAAGGAGATGTTGTTCTCTTTACCAAATACGGTCCGAATGAAGTAAAGGTTGATGAAAAGGAGTATTTGATTGCACGGGAGGAAGATATCCTCGCAATCATTCAATAATATGGCAAAGCAAATCATTTTCGATGAGAAAGCGCGCCAGGCCATGAAGCGCGGCGTGGATGTGCTTGCGGGCGCGGTGAAGATTACCTTGGGTCCCCGGGGCCGCAATGTGGTGCTCGACAAGAGTTTCGGGGCGCCGCAGATTACCAATGACGGCGTCACGATCGCCAAGGAAATCGAGCTGGAAGACAAGTTTGAGAACATGGGAGCGGAGCTCGTAAAGGAAGTCGCCTCCAAGACCAATGACGCGGTCGGCGACGGCACGACCACCGCCGTGGTGCTGGCCCAGGCCCTCATCCGCGAGGGGCTCAAGTATGCCGCCGCGGGCGTGAACGCAGTGGGGCTGCGGCATGCGCTGGAGGAAGCGCGGGAAGAAGTGGTCAAGGAGCTGCAGAAAATTTCCAAGCAGATCAAGGAAAAAGAAGAGGTGGTGCAGGTCGCGACGATTTCCGCGGAGTCGCGGGAGCTGGGCGAGATAATCGCCGAGGCGATTGAAAAAGTCGGCAAGGACGGCGCGGTGACGGTGGAAGAATCGCAGGGCACCGGCATCGAAAAAGAGATCGTCGAGGGGATGCAGTTTGACCGGGGCTATGTCTCGCCTTACATGATCACCAATGCCGAGCGGATGGAAGCGGTGATCGAGGATCCGTATATTCTCGTCACCGACAAGAAAATTTCCTCGATCCAGATGATTTTGCCGCTGCTCGAAAAACTCGCGCGTTCGGGCAAGAAAGAGCTTGTCATCATCGCCGAGGATGTGGACGGCGACGCGCTCGCGACGCTCGTGGTCAACCGCCTCCGGGGCGCATTCAACGCGCTTGCGGTCAAGGCCCCGGGATTCGGCGACCGGAGGAAGGAGATGCTTGAGGACATCTCGGTGGTGACCGGCGCCAAAGTCATTTCCGAGGAGCTTGGACTGAAGCTCGAGAATGTCGATATTGAAATGCTTGGCCGCGCCCGGCGGATTGTTTCGGACAAGGACAATACCACGATCGTCGGCGGCAAGGGCGGGAAAGACGACATCGAGAAGCGGATCGCCCAGATCCGGACCCAGATCGGGCGGGCCACATCTGATTATGACAGGGAAAAACTGCAGGAGCGGCTGGCAAAGCTCTCCGGCGGGGTGGCGGTGATCAAGGTGGGTGCCGCGACCGAGACCGAAATGAAATATATCAAGCTCAAGATCGAGGACGCGGTTGCCGCGACCAAGGCGGCGCTGGCCGAGGGGATTGTGCCCGGCGGCGGCACGGCGCTCTTCAAGACCGCCACCCTCCTGCACGACCGCTGGATGAGAAGGGCGGATGGGGACTCGGAGCGGGCCAACGCGGAATATCAGGCGGCCTACACCATCCTCCTGGCGGCACTCGAAGAGCCGCTTGTCCAGATTGCGGCTAATGCCGGCAAGCGCGTCGGAGAGATTACGACCAGGATCAAAGAAAAGATAGGTATGGACGCCAAATCCAATGCGGGTTACGACGCGGGCCGCGACCAGATCGTGAATGACATGGTGAAGGAGGGAATCATAGACCCGGTCAAAGTGACCCGTGTGGCGCTCGAGAATTCCGTATCGGTGGCCGCGATGTTTCTTACGACCGAAGTCGCGATCGCCGAGCTTCCCAAAAAGGAAGAAAAGACGCCTTCGTCCATGCCGCATGAGGATTACTGATTGAGTCGTAATTATATACAAAATTCCTCCCGGCTGCCGGGAGGAATTTTGTATTGTGGATTTCCGCTCTTCGCAATCTTTCCGATGCTGGTATAATGAAAGCCAATGCTTTTTTCATCACTCGCGACTTCGGCACAGGGCGCGGCCCAGATCCTGTCCGACCCGACATGGGATGTTATTTTGCTCCTCGTCCTTGCCGGCGGCGGGCTTTTCTGGGCGTTTCTCGCCGGCAGGCGCAAGATCGTTTCGACGATCATACTGACCTACGTTGCGCTCGCGATTTTTCCCGCGATTCCGGCCGAGCGCCTCGCGCGCTCCATTGGACTCTCCGATCCGGCAGTGGGGACCATCGGCGTCTTTTTTATCCTATTCGTCTTAATCGTGTGGCTCCTGGGCGCGCGGCGGAGGAGGCCGTTTTCACCCGGCGGCCCGTGGTGGCAGGTGCTTTTTTTGAGCTTTGTTCAAGCCGGGCTCCTGATTCATATCGTGCTGACCATGCTTCCGTCCGACCGCGCGGCCGCACTCTCTCCGCTCTCGCGCGCGATTTTTGCGAATCCCTCGTTCCATCTTTGGTGGCTCGTGGCGCCCGCGGTTTTCCTCGTCATCATCCGGCGCCTGGCCATGCGCGAGGAATAGCTATTCATTTCTCAAAATCGAAAATACCCGCCATGGCGGGTATTTTCGATTTTATCAATTCTCACAGCCTTGAACGATAGCGTCTGAAAAAATCATGCACCTGCGAATGGAGCGGCTCGGGCAGGGCATCCGTAGAGACCCAGCGCAGCTCGTCGCATATGTGCGGCTCCCCGTTTTTGACTTGCGCGGGATCCACGCGCACTTTGAAATTGAGCGTGATCCAATGCGTCGGCTTTCCCTCGTGCTCGCGATGCACGTCCTGATAGCCGAGGAATTCATACTCCAGCACGTCGGCGCAGTATTCTTCTTTTATTTCTTTGCGGAGCGTTTCTTCGATCGTGTGGCCGAATTCGACGCCGCCTCCGCCCATTTCCCACCGGCCCCGTTCGTCCCGCGCGTTTTGGCCGCGCTTGGCCATGACAAAGCGTCCATTCCCGTCATGGCAATAAAACGATACGCCTACACCAATATAATCGCTTCCTTTGCGGAACGATTGCTCCATAGAGAAAATAAGAAACGGCTATTTGCCTCCCTCTGGCCTGCAGACGCCGCAGGAACGGCAGTCAAACTTGATCGGGATCGCGAGGACCCCGAAGATGAGCGCGTCCCAGAACCAGTGCTCCGCGCCATAGCTCCAGACGGAGCCGGAGCGCGCCGCAACCCATGCGAGGATCAGCGACAAGGCGCTCAAGACCCACAACGCCTTCCACAGGCGGCACTTGAAATGCGTACGATTCATAAAAAGCCCATTCGGTTATGCCAGCGTTCGACCTTGCCTCCTGCCATCTTACGACACAGCACGCTACTGCTCAAATCGCGGTATCCACACCCTTCATTTATTTCCAAACCCGCCGCTTATTTAGCTCCTCCTTTTCACGGAACGCTTTTTCGAGATCAATATTGAAATGGTTGCAGATGTGCAAGAGATATATGAAAACGTCGGCAACTTCGTGGTCGAGACGGGATTCCTGAGAAGTACGGTCGGTTTTGATCCCTGACGCTTTGCGCGCGGCTTTGGCCATCTCGCCGCATTCCTCAAGCAGCAGCATAAAAATCTCGGGCGCGGTTTCTTTCTCAAAACCGCGTTCTTTCACCATCTCGGCCACATACCGTTGAAAGTCGCCCAGCGGCGGGCTTTCTTTGAGCTCAAGTTTGCTTTGCCGCATGTTTAACCTTTTAATTCCCCTTTGGGCCATTTTACATACTTCGGGTGCACGTGCTCAATCTCCAGCGAGCCGATGAAGGGCAATTTGTCGCTGTGCATTTCTCTCGCTAGGGTGCTCACCTTCGGGACGTATTTGGGCAGGGTTTCGAGTATCAGTAGGCACCCTTTGCCGCTTTCCATTTTACCGCTTTTGGGCGGCCAGAAGTAGTGGGTCGCCAGACGCGGGAGGACATCAATGCACCCGGTCATCCGCCGCCGCAGTGCCTCTTTCCCGATGCGTTCGGCCTCGACAGCCGTATTGCAGTTCACCAGTACCCAAACGATTTTTATAGATATTTTATGGTGGGATATTCTAAACTTTGCGCGAAACCATTTTGAAGGAAACTAGCCCGCCTCCGCTTCGCTCCGGCGGGACGCTCGGGCGCGGCGGAATTCCCCCCCCCCCCCCCCCCCCCCCCCCCGCGGCCGGCCCCCGTTTTAGGGGGGCTTAGTTTCGGAAAAAAAAATCGTTAAAAATTATTTTAGA
>CAYIEG010000040.1:1652-5349 GCA_964362375.1 uncultured Candidatus Saccharibacteria bacterium | reverse complement strand
TAAGCGGCCGGGCATCTTTTAGCTTTGCCGCGTCTCCTGCCGCACTGATGTACTTCACAACCCCCCATGAGAAAACCACCAGCGCGATGGTGAAGACGACGGCTAACGCGATAAAGAGGATATCCTTGAAATCATTCGCCAGATCCTTGAGGTTCTGAAGGCCCCCCTGCGCCGCGCTCACGAGGGGAATAAGAGAAAGACCCGCGGCCGCGGCAACCGGGATAATCTTTTTGGCTGTTGTTGCAATTGCCATGGAGAAGTTTTAAACGGATGCCTTAAATTACGGCGAGGGCGGGCGCACGACTGCCGGGGGTTCGAGTTCTCCGCCGCCCTCGGTGGAGATGCCGAGAGAAGAGCCGATAAATTGCACGAGGCCGAAAATCGCGGCGAGCACGAAGACCCCGATGATGCCCCAGATGATGAATCCGCGCGCTTCCTTGACCTTGTCCGGACTGCCGGCCGCGGTAATGAACTTCACGACCCCCCACGCGAACACGAGGATCGCGAGGACAAAGACGATGACGAGTACGACATTGATGACATCCAAACTGCGCTCCGCAAGATTCTGGAGATTTTCCAGCTGGGCCATGGCTACCAGCGGGACGAAGAGTCCCGCGGCGATTGCGGCGGATGACAGCTTTTTGACCAGCGAATAGTGCATAGAAGACATAAAAGCTATTCAATTAATAAGGATATCGAGTGATGTGAGGAAATGCGCCCGACCTTTACCTCACGTGTGATATGGAAACAATTGTAAAAGATGTTCTGTTTCCCGTCAAATCGCTTACGTGCCGCCGAGGGTCTCCACAAAGGAAACCACTGCTTTCGCAATCGCCGCCGAGCCGACCACAATCGCCGTCCCGATCACCACCCACCAAAGCAGAGTCTTGGACTCGGTCACTTTGCCGGTTTCTCCCGACGCCCCCGCGATGAGCAGACGAAGCCCCACGATGATGATCGCGATTACCGCGATCGGGAGCGCTATCATGATCACGGCGGTGGAGACGGCATCGATGAGCCCGGTGACCGTCTTGGTCTGGCCGAGCGGATTCGGGAAGGTCGTCTGCGCAAAAGTGTACGGCACTGTAAAAAGCATAGCAGAAACACGCCCCGCATACAAACGGCTTTTCCACAAGCGGCAGCGCGGCTTCAAAAGCGACTTTAACATATCGTATACCTTTACCTTCACGTCATGACCGAGTCCCTTCCCACCCTTTTACGTCCCAATGGTCATGTTCCTTCGCCCATTCGATCCCGGCCGGCGAAATATATATCCTCGCGCCATCAGTGCGCTTTCCCGCATCACGATAATTCTTTTCGATATAACCGGACACGCATGCCGTCCGCGCAACGTCGATCTTATACCCCGTGCCATGACTCACCGTGCCCGCCGAATGACCCGCCTCGGTACCGCCCGTAACCGCCACATCCCCGCACTTGCTTTCTTTTTTGAACGCTGTGACCCCGTCAACCGTGGCTTTCCGTATACCGTCGAGGCACGTCTGTCCGCCCGAAAAGTCTTGGTAGCGTGTTGTCTTGGACACGCAACTTTTATTCACCGGGATTCCCTCGGCGCGCAAAGTGTCTCGTGCCTGCGATTCCGTATATGCCCCGTCGGGAGACGACGCAGGAGGCGGCGAACCAGGTGGCGGCGTCGGGCCGCCGCCGGTACTTGGTGCCGGTGCCGACGGGCATGCGGGGGGAACGACCGTGGGGCGAGTACACTTGACCGCGTTCCACGGGCCGTAACCAATCTCCGTCGGGCTTATCGGCTCCCCTTCGAAAAGTTCAGCAGTCTGCGCCTCCCCGATGTTCTGCCCTGCCAGGAATTTAATCACCGTATCCACGATCAGCCACCCGAAAAACGCGATCAGCATGCCGATTATCACGTTCCAGAAAATCCCCTTTCCACGCTCGGCCGTGCCGGTGCCGCCGCCCATGGAGGATACGAGCATTAAAGAACCGGCGTAGATAAACATGATCGTCGCGATCGGGACCGCCAACACCCACCAGATCGCATCGAGCGCCCGCTTGGCCAGGACAAAGAGATCGCAGGCATTGCAGGGATTTAAAACGTACTGCAATCCGCACTCCGGGACAGTCGCGGTCTTGTCGCCGCACGTGACCAGCGGGAACACGCCTGTTTCCGTCGGGTGGGCAACCCCCTCATGCGTCGCAAAGGCCGCCAAAGGCACGGCAAAGAGTGCTGCCAAGAGTACAAGGAAGATGAGTCGGGGCATACGGTAAAATCTAAAATTATCCGAATTTCAACGGAGGTAAAGCTGCAATTGCTCGCGCAAGCGGCCGATTGCCCCGGCCGGGGACATTGCGCGGCTTATCACCGACTCAATCGCTTCTTCAAAGAGGCGAGGTGCGGCGTCCTCATCCGGAATCTGCCAGCTATGCGCAGTGAGGGCTTGGCGCGAAAATACGTCTTCCTCTTCGGTTTTCGCGGGCCGGCTTATCTGGTCTCTGCGCGCGGGCGGGCGCCCGCCCGCTCGCTCGCGGTACAACTCGGCACCCTCCGGATATGCCGCATAGAAAATAAACTGCCATGCGGCCTGCGGCGCCTTGGAGAGGCGCGAGACCGCCGGAAACCAATACTGTGCATACGTGCGGGGAGCTCTGGCTCCGGAAAGCTGGGGCAGGGGAGCTACGCCGAAATTCGCATGGGGGTTCTTGGCGCGGATCCGGTCGGAATCGGCCGCAAATCCGATTGCCATCGCGGCCTTGCCCTCGGCAAACGCGTCGAGGGAACCCAGCATCCGATTGGTCCAGGAAAAATTCTGGCTTGCGGAATCGGCAAACGAGGTATAGAAAGCGAGGGCCTCAATCGCTCCCTCACCCAGTGCCACCGCATTGCCGCGCACGATCGCGTCACCCCGTTGGAAGATAAAGGCACTTACTATTTCCATCGCGTGCGCGATGTTGTCGCTGCCGCCAAGCGCCAAGCCGCTCCGGACGAGATCTCCGTTTTCCGCGCGCGTGGTGAGGTGCTGTGAGAGTGCGGCGGCTTCATCCCACGTCCGGGGCGCCTGGGCAATGCCGTTGGCCGCAAATATGTCTTTATTATAGAAGAGGGCGAGCGAATCCACAAAAATCGGGAGTCCCAATAGGTCGCCCCCTTCGGTCATGAGGAGGCCGGCCGGGTCATCCACAAAGGTCCGCGCCATTTCAACCGGAGTGAACGGGGATGATTTCCGGGGGAGCGGAAAAATCTTGTCACGATGCTCATCGAGCGCCGTGTTTCTCAGCAAAAAAAGGTCAGGCCCCTTGCCTTCGGCGAGGCTGTTGACGAGCGTCTCTTCATAAGTCCGTTCCGGCAGGCGGCGATAAGACACATCGATATGGGGATACTGCTTGCGGAATGCCTCTATTACGCCGCGCCAGACCTCCTGATCGTCTTCAAACCCCCAGAATTGAAGGGTTGCGGGCTGGGGCTTGGCTTCTCTCCGTCCGACGCCCGCGATTGCGAGTATAAGAATAAGCAAGAGGAATGCCGCAATGCCGATCGCAATATAGAGAAAACGGGGCATGCTATCGCTTTACAAAAAGTAATCCATAATGGTGCGGACCCGCGGAGAACTCCCGGTCGAGTTCGAACCCCGATTGCGATGCGAGTGAACGCGCCATGTCCTTCTTGATGCGTACCTCGCGCGGGGGACCAAGCGTCCCGCTGCCGAAGTTGCGGCTGCTT
>CAYIEG010000040.1:0-1642 GCA_964362375.1 uncultured Candidatus Saccharibacteria bacterium | reverse complement strand
TGCCCTGTCCCGATGTCTCGTCTGCCGAAATTGCAATATCGGCAGACGGGACTTTGCACTCAACGGAACGCAACATCGGCAGCGGGATATCCCACTCTATCATCGCGAGGCGTCCGCCGGTTTGCAGAATCCGCCACGCTTCACGCAGGAGCGCGTCTTTCCGCTCGGCTTGAAAGAGGATATTCGCCATTATTACGAAATCAACGAAACGTTCGGTGATGCCCGACGCACCCGGCTCCTCGAGATCTGCGTGCACGTACGCGATATTGAGCAGGTGTTGGGTACGGGCCTGAGAACGGATGATGTCGAGGGTTCCGGTCTGGACATCGATCGCCCAGACCTTGCCTTCGCGGCCGACGGCGCGCGCCATCGGGAGGGTAAAATAACCGTGCCCTGCGCCGAAATCAGCCGCATGGTCGCCTATTTTGAGGCCGAAGAGCGGCACAATGCGCTCTGGTTCAAGAAAACCTGGTTCTGATCCCATAGAATCTCACGGGACTGCTTTAAAGATGCGCGTATTTAGAGCGTCGTCACCGATGCGACTTTGAGTGAAGTCCGACTTCACTCACTACCAATAAGACCTACAGCGTCGTCACCGATGCCACCGCATCCCCCTCCTCGAGCCGCATGACCCGCACGCCTTGGGTAGCGCGGGACAGCGCGGGAATCGCGCCGAGGCCGGTACGGATCACCTGGCCTTTGCGGGAAATCGCAATCAATTCTTCTTCCTCCTCGCCGACGATATAGGCACTCACCACCGCGCCGGTCTTGGACGTCACTTTCGCGGTTTTGATTCCCGAACCGCCCCTGCGCTGTTTTTTATACTGCCCCAGCGTGGTTTGCTTCCCATAGCCATGCTCCATCACCACCAAGAGTTTTACGTTTTGGGATTTCGGCCTTGAGCTTTCTATGATGTCCATTCCCACGACCTCATCCGACTTCGCAAGCCGCATGGCGTGCACCCCCGCCGCGGTACGGCCCATCGGCCGCACATCCGCCTCGCGAAAACGGATTGCTTGCCCCCGTTTGGTCACGAGCATCACCTCGTCTTTCCCGGCCGTAAGCTTTGCCCAGCGGAGCACGTCTTCTCCTTTTAAGGTAACGGCGATCAGCCCGTTCCGGCGGACATTCTCAAACGAATCGGCCGCGACTTTTTTGATTATACCATCTTTGGTCACCATCACCACATACACACCCCCCGCTTTGGACTTCTGGTTCTTGGCCCTGGCGACCGCGAGGAGCGAAGTCACCCGCTCCTGCTGGCTGAGCGACAAAAAGTTGAAAATCGTCTTGCCTTTGGAGGTCCGAGATCCCTCCGGTATCTCGTAGGCTTGCACCTGGTACACATTGCCGGTATCGGTGAAGAAGAGGAGGGACGCTTGGTTGGTGCAGGCCAGGAGCCGCTCCACCATATCCTCTTCCTTGGTCTCGATGCCGATAAGGCCCTTGCCTCCGCGCTTTTGCATCCGCCACGATTCGGGCTTCAGCCGCTTGATATACCCGCCGCGGGTGAGCACCACCACCACCTCGTCATTGGGAATCAGGTCTTCTTCGGAGAGTGTCTTGGGAGACGATTTGACGACGACTGTCTTGCGCGGGCCGCCGTAGCGCTCCTTTACTTCGCCCAATTCCTTCTTCACCG
>CAYIEG010000039.1:0-5472 GCA_964362375.1 uncultured Candidatus Saccharibacteria bacterium | reverse complement strand
GGCCAGCGTCTCGTGGGCGCTTTAAATCGCCACAGGTGTCTTGGTCCCCCCGACATCAAAACCCCCGCGGCCGGGGGTGGCGGACCCCGGTGCTCGCGGGCCGCCGGCGGCCCGACTATTTTCATCTGCTTTTTTTGTCCCGATGCCGGCCGCATGCTTAAATCAATCTAACTTCCCAACCACGCAAGCGTAATACCGCCGAAAATGAGTACCAGGAGCGTCAGCGGCCACATGAACAACGGATACCCCACCAGCACCCACGCGGTCTTCCCCGCTTCTCCGGGTTCTACTTCCGCTTTCGCAGTCAATAATGCGATGACGTCGACGTGCTCTTTCCCGTTTTTTTGTACGATCACCATTTTAAGATGGTTACGAAACCATTTATTCAACCGCTACGCGATCCGCTTTTTGAATTCCTCCACCATCGGAACCTGTTCTGCTTCGACGCCGTAGCCTTTGGCGGTGAAGTATGCCGCCCAATCGGCAAGAATCAGCGAAGAAAATATTTTATAAAAAAGATTGGCGTCCCGCTCGACCAATTCTAAAACGGCAGCCGGCAGCCTGCGGTCACGGTAGAGAGAAACGGTCGCCTCCATCCGCCGCACCACCTTGGGATGATCGGCCGGATCCTTGAGAAACAAGAAAAAGAATCCCTGCGAAAGGGGACGCGTCGAGTCCTGCACGTCGAAGCCGGTCATTTCATTATGATTCAGCTCGGGAAAGACGTTCGCAAATGCCGGGATCTTGCCGGTTTCGTTGAATTTGATTTTCCAGTTGTACCCGATCGCGGCATTGCGCAGGGAAGTATAGATGACCGGCACATACCCCTTTAGCCTGCCGGCCAGCTCCTTCCCCTCTTCTTCATAGACGGCGGGGTCAAGGATTTCAGCGAGCTTCCCGGCATCGCGCAAAGCGACCTCCTCTCCCATGAGTGCCAACAGCGCTTTGAAGCCAAAGCCGAGCGCCGAGCGCGGTTGGATACCGGTATCGGGCATCCGGATATAGGGAACGCCGTCCTGCGCCGCCCGCTCGAGCAGCTTTCCTCCGACCGCGACCGCCGCGCGAGAGAGCCCTTGGCGCTTGGCCGCGTCATACGCATCGAGCGTTTCTTCGGTGTTGCCGGAATAGGAGCTCGCGATCACCGCGCTCTTGCCGGGCGCCATGTCGGGCAAGGGCGGCAATCCGTAGTCGGAATGAATGAGAAGATTGCGGTCGGGCCTGGACATCTTCAAAAGATCGGCCGCCAGGTGCGACCCGCCCATGCCCGCCACGATCAGCCGCGTAAACGAATTGGACGGTTTCAATCCACCCGCGTTTTCTATCCGCGGTTCCCACGCAAACTGTTTCGCGAAATTTTTTATCGCCTCGTACACAACTTTCACCTATTGAAGTCTATTGAAGTCTCACTTCAATAGAGTATCATAAGGATATATGACACCGCAAACCTTCAACAATGACTCCATCTATCATATTTATAATCGGGGGGTCGAACTCCGCGATGTCTTTCTACATCAAAAAGACTATCTCCGCTTTATTGCAAACCTCTATGAATTTAACAGCAGCACTCCCGCTTTAAATGTTGGTTATCATCTTAACAAGACGCCTATTGAAGTGAGACTTCGATATGAGCGAAGAGAACCACTGGTCGACATCTTTGCATTCTGCCTCATGCCCAACCACTATCATCTTATGCTGAAACAACGTGTAGAAAACGGCATCACTGTTTTTATGAGGAAATTGGGCACCGGATATACTAATTATTTTAATACGAAATATAATCGGGTTGGACCGCTTTTCCAAGGTAAATTTAAATCAATATATCTCGAGCATGAAGCACACTTTGTCCATCTCCCCCACTATATCCATCTTAATCCGTTAGATTTGAAGATGCCTGAATGGCGAGACGGAACCGTTAAAGATCCGGCGAAAGCCCTGCAATTTCTCGTCTCATATCGATGGTCTAGTTTACCAGATTATCTAGGCATGAAAAATTTTCCAACCGTAACCACTCGAGAATTTCTTACCGAATGCATCGGCGGGCCGACTCGTTTCAAATCGGAAATGACGGATTGGATATCCAGACCCAATTTCGACTTCGTCCAAAAGCTCACCCTTGAATAACCTGCATCTCACCCTATTGAAGTCTCACTTCGATAGAATCACGTTGCCTCATTTATGCTGTGGCCGCCAAATTGGTTGCGGAGGGCCGAGAGAATTTTTCCGATGTAACTGGGGTTCTTTTTTGATTTGACCCGGAAATCAAAGGCGCCTTTGATGATCGGCACCCCGACTTTCAGTTTCTCGGCGGTCTTCACCGTCCACTCACCCTCGCCGGTGTGGCCGACTGTGCCGGATATCGATTTCAAATCATCGCCATACTCTGCGTATCCGTCTTTGAGCCACCCGACGAGGCGCGACGTAATCACGCTGCCGTGGTTATAAAGCTCCGCGACTTTTGCAAGATCGAGCGCGAAAGGCGAGCGCTTCAACACCGCGAATCCTTCGGCGAGTGCCTGCATCATGCCGTATTCAATGCCGTTGTGCACCATCTTCACAAAGTGGCCCGCGCCCGATTTCCCGACATAGGCATATCCGTCTTCCACCGAGAGCGCGGCAAAGAGTTCTTCGTACCTCCTGAATATACGCTCTTCCCCGCCTACCATTATACAGGCGCCGTTGCGGGCACCTCCCGGCCCGCCCGATACTCCGGCATCCAGAAAATTGATTCCGTGCCGCTTCAGTTTTCTTGCGCGCCGGACCGAATCTTCATAAAAAGAATTGCCGCCGTCAATCACCGTATCTCCTTTTGCGAGCAGCCGCGCCAGTCCCCCTTTCCCGAAGAGGATTGCATCCGCCGCATCCCCGGCGGTCACCATGAGCCAGACGAGGCGCGGGCGCGGCAGGCGGCTCACAAGGTCCCGCAGATTCTCGGCACCATGGGCGCCCTCACGCGCCATCTCTTCGACGGGCTCGCGGCTGCGGTTGTAGACGATGACGCGCCACTGCTGCTCCAGGAGCTGTCTCGCAAGCCCCTTACCCATCTTTCCGAGACCGATAAACCCCAGTTCTCGCTTTGCGGCCTGCGGCACCGCACGCCCCATTTCCGCTTTCTCCGCCTCCTCGACAATTTCATTCGTATCCGGCTTGTAAGTAGCGAGCGGCAATACCCCTGCCTGCCACGCGTCGCTGATCGGGTCGATAAAACGCCACATGGCTTTGACCTCCTCGGTACTCACAAAAAGCGTCTGGTCGCCGGTAATGCAGTCCGCCAGCAGTTTCTTGTACTCCTCGACGTACTGGGATTTGCGTCCGGTCTCGCGCAGGAGAAAAGAAAGCGTCCGCTCCTCAAGGTCATAGACAAAGCCGGGCTTCTTGGACCAGAAGTGGATCGTGATCCGCTCCTCCGGCTCGAGCGAAATGACGATCCGATTCCGGTAATGCACCCCGCTGCCCGGCGGGCAGAGACAGGGCGAAGGGTGCCGGAACGTAATCACGACTTCTTTTCTTTGCTCGCCCAGGCGCTTGCCGCTCTCCAGCGTCACCGCAACTCCTTTCCAGCGTGGGGCCGTAAACATGGCGTCAATTTTAAAATACGTCTCGATCTTTGAATCCGGGCGGACGCCGCGGATCGCACGGTACCCCTCGTACTGCGCCCGGACGCTGGTGCGGGCGATTACTTGGCGCGAAGGCACGGCGAGGGAATGGAGGATTTCGGCGCGCTTCCTCCGCAGGGCCGGCGCTTCCAGACTTGCCGGCCGGTCCATGGTGACGAGTGCCAGCATCTGCAAGAGATGGTTCTGCCCGACGTCGCGCAGGGCCCCCACCCCGTCATAAAAAGCGCCACGCTCCTCGACTCCGATCCGCTCCCAGAGGCGGATGTCGATCCGCTCGATGGTCTCCTGCCCCCAGTTTTTTTCAAAGAGGTTGTTTGAGAAGCGAAACGCGAGAATATTGCGGATCATCTCTTTGGCGAGGTAATGATCGATCCGGTAGATCTGCTCCTCGCGGAAGAGTTCTCCCAAGAGCTCATCCAGCCTCTGCGCGGTGTCCGCGTCTTTGCCGAAGGGCTTCTCCACGATGATGCGCGTCCATCCGGACGAACCGGCGCACTCCGCGCTGACGCCCGAGCGGGCCAGGCGCGTCAGTACCGTCTCGTTTGCATCGGGCGTCACCGCAAGGTAAAAGAGCTTGTTCGCGCACATGCCGTAGCGCCTTTCGATCTTGTGCAGCGCCTCGCCAAGACGCACATAGGCCTCTTTGGTTTCAAAGAGGCCTTGTACATAGGTAAACAATTTGAGGAAGGCAGCCTGCCGCCGGTCCGGCGCGCCGTCGTCGCGGTACGCCGCGAGCGTCGCGGCCATGTAGTTGCGAAATGCATCCTGCGTCAGGTCGCGGCGCGAGACGCCCACGATGAAAAAGTCGGACGGAAATTTTTGCTCCTCGTAGAGATGCCAGAGGGCCGGTACGATTTTTTTCCGCACCAGGTCCCCGGTTGCGCCAAAAATCACGAGTATGGTCGGTGGATGATGCATAGAAAAAATGCCCCGGATAGTGAGGCCACACCATCAGCGAAGTCGGCACCGGCGTCTCAGCGGTTAGGCCGCTTTCTTCAGCTGGGGCGCCGCCTTGCCCAGAATCCTAAACATCTTGGTGCCGCAGACCGAGCAGACGCCGGTCATGGCACGCCGCTCCTGCCCTCCCTTGCCATGCATCGCCACCTCCTTGGGGTCCTGCATCTCGCGCTTGGTGCGGCACTTTACGCAATATGCTTCTGCCATATGCAATCCACCCTACCCCGCCCGCTCCGAAATTGCAATCAAAGTAATACACATGTAAAAAAGCCCTTTCGGACGTCTGTATATAATGGATACTCCTGCCGCTTGCCCTGATCGGAATAGGCGTGGCCGTCTGGCGGATGAGGGAAGAGTAAAAGAGTAAAAAAGTGGGCGTGGGAAGGATCGAACTTCCGACCTCGTCATTATCAGTGACGCGCTCTACCACTGAGCTACACGCCCGGATCAACAACGAAAATATTATAACCAAAAACCGCAGGCCCTGCAACCTGCGGTTTTTGTATATATCCTTCCAGCTGTTCCGAGCCCCGATACTGTCGGGACCGCAGAGCCGAGAGTTATGGCTCATCGGCCAACACCAAACTCTAAATTCCGAAAATCGAAATTCAGAGACGACCTCGGGATGCTCATGAGTGCCGAATTCGAACGCTCATGAGAGATGTTCCCTAAAAGGAAATGTTCCATCCACAGGTTCCCCTACGGATGCCTTGTTACGACTTCGTCCCAATCACCGAGCTCGGGTTGAACCGCCTTGCGGCGGGCTTTGCCTGCTCCCGGCTCTTTTGACGTGACGGGCGGTGAGTACAAGATTCGAGAACGTATTCAGCGCGACATAGCTGATTCGCGCTTACTAGCGATTCCAACTTCATGGAGTCGAGTTGCAGACTCCAATCTGAAC
>CAYIEG010000038.1:0-5503 GCA_964362375.1 uncultured Candidatus Saccharibacteria bacterium | reverse complement strand
AAAGGGTTTGGCGCAATAAAACATGCGCAAACCCAAACGGAATAAAACTTTTTCTTCAGGCGCTGACTGTTTCAAGATCAGTTTTTTGAATCCTGATGCCGAGCCACGCCGCGGCAATGCGACAATATGCTTCTTGATTGCCGCCATAGTCCTGTTCGATGATATCCCGAGGATGGCGGTCACCCTCTCTCATATTGTTGATCGCCTGACCGATGATCTTTTCTCGTGCGCTTTTACCCAACCGCCCCTTCTTCATCACGAACCCTCCGCACAAATGACGCGAAAGAGCTTACGCGGTACCGACGAGCTTCCGTGCGAGCTCGAGGTGTTCGGGCGTATTGATCCCGATGCTCTCGAGCGGATTGATATTGATTGAGGCGATGCGCTCGCCCTGATCAATCGCAATCCGCACGAGATCAGTAAGGTAATACTCACGCTTGGCATTGTTATTTTTAACCGATTTCAGATTTTTCCACAACCAGCCGGCGTCAAAACAGAAAAACGCGGGGTTTACTTCGCGGATAAGACGCTGGTCGCCGGTCGCGTCTTTGGCCTCTACGATTTCCATAATCGCGTCGGATGCATCGCGTATGACGCGGCCGAAATCGGCAAAGGGCGCGCGCCAGCCCTCGAAATCCTCGACCGTGGTCGTCATCATGGAAAGCACGCGTCCCTGGCGCTCGTGCAATGCATAAAGATCCGCGATCGTCTCGGGCCGGACAAACGGATGATCACCGTAGAGCACAATCACATTCTTGGCCCGGCCGGAAAGAAGCGGCTCGGCGCACTGCACCGCATGCCCGGTGCCCAGCTGCTCCTTCTGATGAACATATTCATACCCCGTACCGAGGGAACTTTGCAGAAGGTCGGCATCGTGGCCGACGACGAGCACCGGACGCGCATCAACCCCCGATGCGCGGATGGCATCGAGGAGGTGGTGAATCATCGACTGGCCGTTCAGACGGACAAGCACTTTCGGAATTTCCGACTGCATCCGGGTGCCGCGGCCGGCGGCAAGCACTATCACGCGGGTATCCATATTGGAAATCTCACAGTCTATAGTATAACCTGTCCTTATATCTAGGGGTAACGCATGGAGGATATTCTTCTTATAGACAAGCCGAAAGGGATAACTTCGTTCGATGTCATCCGCCGGCTTCGCCGGAAACTCGGCATCCGCAAGCTTGGCCATGCCGGAACGCTCGATCCCAATGCGAGCGGTCTTTTGATCGTCGGGGTGGGAAAGGGGACCAAGCGCCTGCATGAATATATGGCACAGCCCAAGACCTATGTCACGGACGTGCTCCTTGGGATACGCACCGAAACAGGGGATACGGAAGGACGCGTGGTCGAAGAAAAGCCGGTCACGGATATTGACCGGGGGAAACTCGATTCGGTCCTCCGGGAGATGATCGGCGAAGTAGAATTGGCGGTCCCGATCTATTCCGCGCTCAAGCACAAAGGCAAGCCGCTCTATGCATATGCCCGGAAAGGAATCCCGGTCGAACCCAAAATCAGAAAGATGGAAATCCGCTCCCTCCGCCTCCTCGATGTTTCGAGGTTCAACCTCGAGACAGTCCTCCGGATCGAAATGTCGTGCGGCAAAGGCACCTATGCGCGTTCAGTCGCGGAAGAGATCGGACGCCGCCTCGGCGCGCCCGCGACCGTGAAAGACCTGCGCCGGACCCGCATCGGCGAATTCAGCGTTGACCAAGCGGAAACATTGAGCGATGCATATTGAGCAATGAATGACGAAGTGATATTATAGATATATTCCGCAAAAGGGCTCCGGCTCCTTTTTTGTTTGCGGGCACTATAAAAATAAGGGTTTGCACCTTTCTAAGAAAGGCACACTAAGAGCATGATCCACAAAATCAAAAATCTCAACCGCTATCTTGTCACCACCGCGCCGGAATTGTTCGCGACGGTGCCGCTCCGTTGGTTCAAACGCGGCCTCGGCGCCTTTCCGGCGTTTAAGGAACGCAACTACCGCATATATTTTGCCGGGCAATTCCTCTCCCTCATCGGCTCCTGGCTCCAGGTGGTGGCGCAGGGATGGCTGGTGTTTGAATTGACCCATTCCGCGTTCTGGGTCGGCTTTGTCACCGCGCTAAGCTCCCTGCCCGTGCTCTTTTTCGGCTTGATCGGGGGAGTCGTCGTGGACCGCTTTGATACGAAAAAGATTCTCTACATCACCCAAGTCCTCCCGATGGTTTTTGCGGCGATTCTGGGTTTTTTGACGCTGACGGGCAATATCTCGCTTCTGCACATCTCGGTCCTCGCATTCCTCCTCGGGGTGGTAAATGCGCTCGACGTGCCCGCGCGCCAGACCTTCACCGCCAAGATGATAGAGCGGCGCAGTCTTGCCTCGGCAATCGTCTTGAACGCGGCCGCTTTCAACGGCTCGCGCATCATCGGCCCCTCGTTTGCGGGGCTCTCGATCGCCCTCATCGGCATCGGCGGCACTTTTGTCGTGAATGCCGCCAGTTTCTTGGCGGTCATCGGGTCGCTGGTCCTGATCCGCGCCGATACCGCTCCGCCGGAGACCCATCCGCACCCCGTTGCGGCGCTCAAAGAAGGAATCCGCTACACGCTCTCCCGCCGGGGCCTGCGGCTTATCATGGTAACCGTGGCGCTCACCTCGATCTTCGGCTGGTCATACGCGGCGATTTTGCCGGTCATTGCGGGCGCCGTGTTCCATCGCGGAGCCGAAGGACTCGGACAGCTCTATACCGCAGTCGGAGTTGGCGCGCTTTGCTCCACCCTGCTGGTCTCGCTTTTTCTTCACCGCCTCGGCCCGCGGCCGTTTATGCTCGGCGGAAGTGTGCTGGTAACCCTGGCCCTCGCCGCGTTTTCGTTTGTCGGACGCTTTGATGCGGGACTTGGGCTTATGTTTTTAACCGGGCTCGGGCTTATGGCCCAGATGTCGGTCATGCAGACTACGGTACAGCACTCGATCAACGATGCGGTACGGGGACGGGTGATGTCGATCTATGTCACCATGTTCCGTGGCATGGCGCCCTTTGGCGCATTTCTCATCGGGTATCTGGGCGATGCGGCGAGCCCCCAGTGGGCAATCCGCCTCATGTCCCTGCCTCTCGGGATAACCGCCGCAGTGCTTATTTGGAAACGGGACGTGCTGCCGCGCAGGCTTGAAGAAGAGACAGTCCCAGAGGTACAATAAGTCCGATCGGTCTTATTGGACTAGATGTGAGTGAAGTCCGACTTCACTCAAGGGTACAATAAGTCCATGGGTCCGATTGGACCGATTGGATTAACCGGACGTATGGAACACAAAAACTGGAATCTCCCGCGCAACGTCTTTCTGCATATCCTCATGATCGCCGCCTTGTACGCGGGCGTGATCGCGTTGCTCACCCTGCTTTTTCAGTATGTGAATGTCGCTTTTCCGGACGAGCTGTGGAAGAGCTATACGGCGATACTTGACCGCATCCGCCGGGCTGAGTCGGTGCTCCTGGTCGTCTTTCCGGTGTATCTTTTCATGTCATGGGTGCTGGAACGCGACTTTGCGCGCGATCCGGAAAAGCGGACTTCCAAAATCCGCAAATGGCTGATCTATTTCACCCTCTTTCTCTCGGCAGTCACCATCATCGTTGACCTCATTTTCCTGATCTACAATTTCCTCGGCGGCGATCTGCGGATCCATTTTGCGCTCAAAGTGGTATCGGTGCTTGCGGTCGCGGCGGCGGTTTTCGGGTACTACCTCTGGGAACTGCGTAGAGCCGCCGACGCTCCCGCCGCCCTGCCGCGCATCGCGGCGATTGCAAGCGCTGCCGCAGTCCTTGCGGTGATCGTCGCCGGCTTCCTGATCGTCGGCTCGCCCGCGACCCAGCGCGCCCGCCGTTTTGATGAGCAGCGGGTGTGGGACCTGCAGGCGATCCAGAGCGAAGTGATCGGCCGCTGGATACGCAAGGAGGCGCTTCCGGAAAACCTGGATGCGTTGCCCAGCGGCGCGACCGGGTTCGCTGCGCCCCTGGACCCCGAGACGCGCACACCGTATGAGTATCGCGTGACAGGCCCGCTCGCATATGAACTTTGCGCGGCATTTAAGACCGAAAATCCGCAGCCGGATCCGTGGTCCTACCATGCCCCTCTGTCAATAATGCCGCATGGCGAATATCCCTCCCGCGTACCTCCGCCAAACGATACCTGGACTCATGGCATGGGCCGCGCCTGCTTCTCACGCACCATTGATCCGGAATTCTACAAGCCGGAAAAACCCTCTTTGTAACTGTGCGGCTGTGTATAACTCGGGTTGGCGAGAGGTTTTTGTGCGGATACAATAAGAGAGAAAACAGCAGCTAATATTTTCATCATGGCAAAAAATCCGCCCAAAGGGGCAGGCCGAAGCGGATCGGTAAAGAAGCGCGACCAGGTTTTGAGCCGCCAAAATATACGCTGGACCAAGCGGAATCTCGCAAGCGGCAAATTCATGGACCAAAAGCAGGATTTGCTTCCGTTCAGAGGCGTCCGGAAAAATAAATAATATGAATGCAAAAATCTGCACCTGCAGCCATCATTCGACCGTGCCGTTGCTTATCATCGGACTCTCGATTGTCTTCCTCCTGCCCCGATTCGACGTCATCACCGATGAGATAACCGGGCTGGTGTGGCCGCTGCTGCTCGGCGTCATCGGGCTTACAAAGCTTACAGAAAGAAACTGCGGCTGCTGTTAAGTTAAGAAACTGAGCGATTTTAATATTATGCCGTTTTCCGCCGCGCCTTCGGGCGCGGCGGGTTTTTTCCATGAAAAATGCCGCAGGGCGAACCCAGCGGCGGTGAACTGAAATTTTACACTCCCGGCGGTTTGCGCGCGATAAGGTACGCGTACATATTCCAGGCGGACATACCATCCGGCTTCTTCTCGACGAGCCGGCGCCACCCCTCTTCGTACTGAAGTATCTGCCAGTCGCCGTACCACAAGCTTCTCAATTCTCCTTCACTGAAGAAGCAGCAATCAGACGCGCCGGGCAACTCCCACAGGTCGCCGCAGTCGAGCCACGCGGCGACAATATTCAAGCCGTTGGTACAGGTATGCGCCTGTATCTCCCGCAGAAGCTTGAATCCCTGCTCCGCGGGAAGACAATAGTATACAAACGTTGTGATAACCGCCTGATACCAGTCCTTCACTCCCTCGGTCACCAGGTCAGCGAGCCGCACCTGAATCGGGAGATTTCGCTCCGCGGCGCGCTGGCGGATGATTTCCAGCCCGACCTCGGACACGTCAACCGCCTCGACTCCAAATCCGTTTTCGGCAAAGAACATCGCATGCCGACCGCAGCCCGCACCCGCATCCAAGACCTTTCCCCGAGCGGGGTAGAGATCCGGATACGAAAGCGCCTGCACGACTATCGGCAGAGGATCGCCGAAAAGATTCGGGTTTTCACTGTACCTCTGATCATAGTGCCGTGCGATATCTCGCATATGCACCTCCCTTTGAGGCGCGATTTGCACAACGCACATCCATGGATGTGCACCCACT
>CAYIEG010000037.1:0-5539 GCA_964362375.1 uncultured Candidatus Saccharibacteria bacterium | reverse complement strand
CGACATCCAGCCCATCCTTATATACGATCCTCGCCGCGGACGACGGAGGCGGATACAGAAGCGAATCCCGGAAAAATCCGGTATCAAGGATGGTTACGTCGAATCCGCGCTCAACAAGATAGGGCGCAACCAAGCTTCCGAGATATCCCAACCCGCCGGTAATAAGTATTTTCTGCGCCATACGACCGATCTTTATTTCACCCGCTTGAGATATCCTCCGGGTGCGGCACTGATCAAAATCCGGCTGTCGATCGCCGCATCCGCGACAAAATCCCTGTTCTTTTTCAAAAACTTTGCGACCGCGGTGCCGGGATTGGCGCGCTGGCTCCATGGCCTGTTGGCGTGGTCCGTGGGATACGTACTGCGAGGCAGCTTTTTCAGCACGGTATCAAACACTACGATATAACTGCCTTTCCCCACGAGCGTCGAGTAGAGATCCAGCTCCGCGAGGACGTGCGCCTCGGTATGGAGAGAGTCAATCGAAACCAGCACCGGCGAGGATCGGCCGATCCGCTTTTTGACTTTTGCAAACGTCGCGGGATCGGTCGAGGACCCCTCGATCAGTTCGACCGCTCCCCCAAGCGGATGCCGTACGACCGTATCGCGGTTGTGCGGCCGCACGTCGATATCAATGCTGATCACGCGGCCGCCTCCGGTAAGACGCAGAAGCGAGGCAAAGAAAATCGCCGAGCCGCCTCGCGCGGTGCCGACATCCACGATCACCCGCGGCTTCACTTTCCAGACGATCTCCTGCAGTGCCGCCAAATCCTCCGGGTGCTGGAATATGGGTACCCCGAGCCAGCTGAAATTGTAGCAGTATTTCGCGCGCGACGCTTCGACCACGAATGCGTCCGCTCTCTGCCAAAGGGCCTTGTTTCTTCCCTGCGCCTGTATGCGGATCGCTTTTTCCCGCTCGAATTTTTTTCGGTCGTCTTGCATGGTTTTCGAGTAATCCGGCTTTCCTTTTTATATCGTCTGCGCCAGAAATCCGCCGTCCACCGCAATGTCTATGCCAGTCACAAAGCCGCTCGCCTGCGTGCTGGCAAGAAACACCGCGGCACCCACGAGCTCCTCGGGCTCGCCGAAGCGCCCCATCGGCGTGTGCCTGAAGATCGCCTCCGCCCGCGGCCCCGGCGCGCCGTCCTCGGCAAGGAGCAAGCGCCGGTTATACTCGGCCGGGATCCAGCCCGGAGTAATGCTGTTGACGCGCACGCCCTTTGGCGCCCACTCCCGCGCAAGATACTTGGTCAGATTCAGAATAACCGCTTTGGACGCCGAGTAGGCGACCATGCGGGGTGCGGGAATATGGCCGGTGACGCTCGCGATATTGATGATGCTCCCTTTGCCCGCCCGGCACATCGCGGGCCCGAACTCCTGGCACGGCAAGAGAATCCCCCCTCCGACGTTCAGCGCAAAATGCGTTTGCCAGTCGCCGAATTCGATGGATTCAAACGGATGCTCGGGGGTCGCGTTCACCGCCGGATCATTGCCTCCCGCGGCGTTCACCAGGACAGACGCGGTCCCGAACTTTTTCTCGATCGCGCGGCGCGCCTTGCCCAGCGACTCGCGCGACGTCGCGTCGGCGGGGAAAAACCCCGCCGTACCCCCTGAGGCCGCAATTTTCTTTACGAGATCCGCGCCTCGCTCCCCGTGCCGGCCGACGATCGCGACTTTGGCGCCGGCCTCGGCGAGCCCCCGCGCAATGGCGCCGCCCAGCATCCCCGTGCCTCCGATGACTGCCGCGACTTCACCCGTAAGGTCAAAGAGCGCGCCCCGCGTTTTCTTTTTCATATTCAAATTTGGGCAATTACTTCCCGCGCCCGCAGACGCGGATTTTCCTCGTCGGGCGCGCACCAGTGGAGTTTCAATTCGCCCCTGTGGCTGATCGCGGTCGGCACCCGGCCGTCTCTATAACGGGAACCCGCGCACATGGTGACATGTTTCCTATCAAGAAGTGTGCGTGTCTCGGTAAAATGTTTCAGCTGATACAAGAGATACTCGCAGAGCGTGATCGCGTTGATTTTCCTTTCCCGCAACGATTCCGCCGACATGGCCGCGAGCTCGGGATCCGACTCCTCGCCGCCCCGCACCAGCACGGCGTATGCCCGTTGGGCTTCCCGCTCGTCTTGCGCGACATCTCTGTCCAGATTCATATAGTGCCGCACGCAGGGAAAACGGGCCGCGCACGCGTCATAAATCCGATCAGGCGTGAGCCCCGGTCCTACTATAATGATCCGCGGGAATCCTGGGCGCGCTTTCGGGATTTTTATCTTATCGATGGAAAACGACACCCCGAAAGTTTCGCTATAAAAACGCCGCCAATTCCCGATATCGCTTCGCATGCTCATCGCTTTGCGACTATATCACGCGCAAGACCCGCAATCAAGCGAAAGGACGCAAAGCTATTGATTAAAATTCGTCAAAACGCAAGTTTGCCTCTCGCGCGATTTTTAGAGTATACTCCCCGCATGCAAACCTCATTGCCGTTGAAGGATGCGCGCGTACTCGTCATCGGCGGCTCGGGCGCCATCGGCTCCAATCTCGTGTGGCGGCTCCTTGCCGAGGGCTCGCGCGTCGGGATCTTCACCCTCCCCGGGCCGGATCTGGTCCGCATGCGGGGGCATGAATCCCAAGTCGAGATCCTGATCGGGGATCTCGCTACCCCGGAGTCGATCGAGCACGCAATCAAATACTTCCAGCCGCGCATTGTATATCACCTGGCAAGCTCGGTCTGGGCGCGGGTGGCGGGCACCACGCAGGCAGACCATCTCCGGGTAAGCGGCCTGGGCACGCTCAATCTCCTCGAGACGCTCAAAGGCAAGCCCGAAACGCGGATTGTTTTTACCGGATCCGCCGCGGTCTACGGACCCGGCACGCTCTTAAGGGAAGACAGCCCGATCGCGCCCAATACCGTCTTTGGCGCGTGCAAAGCGGCCGCAAGCGACCTGCTCCGAACCTACGGCCGCATCTGGGGATTGTCCACCGTCGAATTGCGCTTTTTCATGCCCTACGGGCCGTGGGAACACCCGCACCGGCTGATCCCCCAGACGATCCTGTCAGCACTCGACGGCAGGGATCTGCCGATGACCGCGGGCACGCAGAAGCGCGACCCGACGTATATAGACGACGTGGTGGAGGCGCTGATTCTCGCCGGAACCAAAGAAGTAAAAACCGGGTCCATATACAACATCGGGTCCGGACAGGCCATCCCGGTACGGGACATGGTCCAGCAGGTATTCACGCTGATGCAAAGTGCGGCCAAGCCGCTGTTCGGAGAGCTCCCCATGCGTGCGGATGAAATTATGGAGATGTCCGCGGACGTGTCGGCGGCCCGGCGCGACCTCGGCTGGGAGCCGCGGACCCCGCTCGCAGACGGACTCTCCAAAACGATCGCGTGGTGGAAAGAGAACCGCGATTTTGTAACCCGCATCCTCGCCAAATGACGACTCCGAATATACCGCTCCGCCGCCGCATCATCGAGCTCGTCGCAAAAGGCGGCTCGCCGCACGTCGCGACCGCGCTCTCCATGGTCGAGATCCTGCAGGCGATTTTCTCGGTGATGGATCTGGAAAAAATCCGGCGGGGCGCGCGGGACCGCGACCGCTTCGTGATGAGCAAGGGGCATGGCGCGGCCGCGCTCTACGCCGTCATGCACGCCCACGGCCTGATGGACGATGCGACGCTCGCGACATTCCACCAAAACGGCTCGCTCCTCGCCGGCCACGCAAGCCACTTTGTGAAGTATGTCGAGCACTCCACCGGGGCGCTCGGCCACGGATTGGCCGCAGCGCTCGGCATGGCCGTGGGCCTGCGGGCGCTGGGAAGCGATGCGCGGGTACTCGTCCTGGTCGGAGACGGAGAACTCCACGAGGGATCGAACTGGGAAGCGCTCATGCTCGCCGGACACCTCGGCATGCGCAATCTGTGTGTGCTGATCGACCACAACGGATACGATCAGATGGGGCCGCTTGAAAAAAGCTGTGACGTCGAACCCCTCCGGGCCAAGCTCGAGAGCTTCAAATTTCAGACAGCGGAAGCGGACGGCCATTCAACGCCGGATATTGGCGCGGCACTCGGCCACCGCGCGGACGACAAGCCGACCGCCGTCATCTGCCGCACCGTCAAAGGCAAAGGCGTCTCTTTTATGGAAGGCAACACCGTCTGGCACTACCGCACACCTGCCGGAGAGGAATATCAAAAGGCGCTGTCGGAACTTGCATGAGAGCGGCCCTGTTCCAAAAAATCCATGCGTCCATGCGCCGCGACCCGAATCTTTTCTTCGTGACGGCCGGCGTCGGCTTCGGCCTGATCGAACCCATGCGGACCGAATTTCCCGACCGGACGCTGGACGTGGGCATCGCGGAGCAGAACCTGATCGGGATCGCATCCGGCCTTTCCAATGCCGGATTCAAAGCCGTCTGTTATTCCTACACCAACTTTCTTGCCGAGCGGGCCTTTGAGCAGATCCGAAACGACATCTGCCTCCACCGCTATGCGCCGATCCTCGTCGGCACGACCACCGGCTTTGACAACGCCGGGCTCGGCGCGACCCATCACGTGCTCGACGACATCGGCGCCCTCAAGACGCTCCCCCACTTGCGGATCTATTCGCCCTCGAGCTCCGAATCCATATCGCTCATCTTCGACGAGGCGATCGCGGCGGACGAAGCGTCGTTCATCCGCTGTACCAAGAGTGATTTTTCGCACGACCGGCCGGTCGCGGAAATAAACCGCTTTGTCATACGGGATAAGGCGCCTTTGCTCGTCATCTCGCACGGCAAGATGATCGCCAATGCCCTCAAAGCCCATACGGGAGCGCCCTGTTTTGACCTCTTTGCCATGGACCGGATCAAGCCGCTCGACGGGAATCGGCTCAAAGAGCTTTTTGCGGACTACCGCGCGATCGTTGTCGCAGAAGACAATTTCAAATCCGGGCTATACAACTCTGTTGCCCAGTGGATGGCCGAAAATAACATAAAAGATACGCGCATCCATTCCATCAGCGCGGAAGAAAAATACCGCGGAGAAATCGGCGATCCCGCGTATCTGGAAGACCTCAACGGCTTGAGCCCCCAAAAAATCGCCGAATTTATAAAGAAGATTTAACCGGCAGAATCTCTCTTTGCACGATATCGAGCAAGTCTTTTCCCGGAGACACGAGGAGCGTCCGGCATCCTGCGGCTTCACCCGCTTGCATGTCGCGCTCGTCGTCGCCGACAAATACCGCGCGCGTGAGGTCGAAGAGGCGCTCCTCCGCCGCGCGAAACAGCATGCCGGGCTTGGGCTTGCGGCACTCGCACCCCGCGTTCCAGGCATGCGGGCAATAGTAGATCGCGTCTATGGCCCCACCCGCCCGCCCTGCTTCCCGCATAAGATACGCGTTGATTTCCTCCACCTCTTTATCCTGCATAATGCCTCTCCCCACCCCGGCCTGATTGCTCACGATATAGATATAGAAACCGGCGGTTTTCAAAAGCCGCAAGGAATCAAAGGCACCCGGAAGAAACTTCAATTCGCCAATATTTTTTACGTATTCACC
>CAYIEG010000036.1:2452-5609 GCA_964362375.1 uncultured Candidatus Saccharibacteria bacterium | reverse complement strand
CCGCGTGCAGGAGGTGGGTCGCCGTATGCAGGCGCGTCACTTTCTCCACTTCCGACTCGTCGCGGATCGTCACTTCGCCGGTTTTCATATAAAGCCCGTGCCCGCCGAATTTGGCGACGGATCCGGCGCGGGAGATTTCGCGATGTTTTTCCATCAGGGCACGCACGCCCCCGATATCCACTCCGAGATCATACTCTTTGGCGGCATCTTGAATCCACTCAAGAGGGTAACCGTAGCTTGTCATCAAGATAAATACCGGCTCAGCGGGCAATTCTTTTAGACCCTCTTCATCTGTTTTATGTATTAGTTTTTCCAACATCTCCGAAGCATCACGAAAACTATTACCCGAGATAAACCTTTCTTCTTCTGCGCGGATTACCTCTAGTATTTCGTCTTTCTTTGTCTTGAGATATCTATAGTCCGGTTCGCCGCCATAAAGATCAATCACTTTCTCCGCAACGGCAACGATGGTTGTCCATACACGCGATTGAGGGGATTCGTCAGATACGGATACAAATCGTTGACGCTCTCTCAAATGCGCAATAGCCCGGCGCATAAGCCGGCGCAGGGTGTATTCTCTGTCTTTGTTGCCGGGTCTTACCCCATCTGCAATAAGAAATACTGCAGCCCGCACATGATCGGCAATAATGCGCTTTGATCGCTCGGACGCTCCCAGCATATTTATGATGGGTGCAAACAAATCCGTCTCAAAAATGTTTTTCTTCCCCTGCGCCACCATCGCGAGGCGCTCGAGGCCCATCCCCGTATCAATGCCCTCTGTCTCGAGCGGGCGCAATTCCGCTTTTCCCGACAGCAACTCCTCCCTGCTTCCCGAACACAAGAACTCGTTGAAGACGATATTCCATATTTCCACCGGCTCGTCCATAGCATCATTCTTGCAGTAGATCTCCGTTGTAGGCCCGCACGGCCCCCCGGAACCCGTCGGCCCCCAGAACACGTCCTCCATCCCCTGTTTTACGATCTCGAGAGACGGATCAATGCTTTTCCAAATCTTCTGAGAATCCCTGTCTTCGGGAACATTGACTGCGCCGCGCACTCCCTCGAACACCGTTACATAAGAAATACGCAACCCAAGACCCCCTTTCTCCTCCGAATCTGTCAAAAAATGATATGCATAATTGATTGCTTCTTTCTTAAAGTATCCCCCCTTAAAGTATTCCCCAAAACTGAAGTTCCCCATCATTTCGAAGAAAGTTAGATGCCGCTCGTCGCCGACTTCGTCTATGTCCGAGGTGCGAAAGGACTTTTGGATTGAAGCCGTATTGCGCGCGCCAAAGTCGCGATCCGCCATTTCGGGATCGGTATAGTATTTCTTGAATTGCTGCATACCGGCAGTCGTCAGCAAGACCGACGGATCGTCGGGAATCAGCGAAGACGACGGCACGGCCTTGTGCCCGCGCGCTTCGAAAAATCCGATAAATTTCTGCCGAAGTTCCTGCGCAGTCATGTATCTTATTAAATCAAAATGAAAGCCGATTGTCCACGAAATAAAAAAGGAAGGCAGATTGCTCTGCCTTCGGCGTTACAGGGGTACTGACCTTGCGGCCGCTACTCCCCTACTTCACCCCACATTTCCTTCACCCTCTGCATTGTTCTTACGCCGTCAATCTCGGCAGTCACATGAGGGTTCCGCATTTTTTGGAACGCTGTCTTCTCGATCTGGCGCACCCTCTCGCGGCTTATGCCACCGAGTATGTGGCCGACCTGCTCCAGGGTATGCTCCTCCTCGCCGAAGAGTCCAAGCCGCAGGCAAATCACCCGCTGCTCGCGCGGAGTGAGCAACCGCAGGGCCTCGCGTGCGGCGCGATCCGCCGAATCATCCGCAAGAGAACCCCCCATGTGGAGATCATCTTCGCCGAAGAAATCGCCAAAGGGGCTATCTCCTCCCGATGCGATATAGTCGAGCGAAAGCGTGTGCTTGCGCTTGCGGACCAGCTCGACATATCTCTTCGGCACGTGAGCCTCCTCCGCGACGGTCTCCGAATCCGGCTGTGCGCCGTGCACGGCCCAAAGCTTCTCTTCCGTGCGGATAATGCGCCCGGCGCGCTCGCTCACATGCACCGGTATACGGATGGTGTACGGCTGATCCGTCACCTCCCTGACGATAGCCTGCCGGATCCACCAGCCCGCATAGGTGCTGAAGCGATTACCCTTTCGCGGGTCGAACAGATCCACGGCCCGCAAAAGACCCCTGTTGCCCGCCTGAATCAGATCGAGCAACGGGAGTCCGCGCCCTTGATACCGCTTGGCGATCTCGACGACAAGCAACAGATTTGCGCGCGCAAAGTGGTCCCGCGCGCGAAGCCACCGCTTATATGACGGCCTCAAGTCGTCCCATGCCTGACGGAGCTCCCGAGGAGTTATGCGCAATGCCTCCCAAAGTTCCACTGACAGAGACAGGCCGCGTACGCTTTTCTCCCACTCCTCGAGGCAGCGAATCACATCGAGGGTCCACTCACCCTCATTGCGATTCGCACACAGAGGAAATTCCGGATCTTTCACCTCCTTGAGGTCCCCGAAATACTCCTTCAAGAGCCTGCGGACCTCCGCCCGGGATTTTTGAATGATCGTCCCCAGCTTCTCTTCTTTAGCCCAGTCAAGCCGCGGGATGGCGCCGGCTTGATGAAGATATATGGCCACAAGCGGCCACTCCCCTGACGGCGCAGGTCGGCGCTCTTCGGCCTTCTCGGGCATCACCGCTTCGGCCAATGCAATATCTATCCCGCCATCGTCGTCTTCTCCTTCCGGCGGGAAGTACGGCGCATCGTCCGCCTCGTCAAAGTCGGGCAGCGCGTCGAGGACAAGCTCCTCTTCCTCGCCTGCTGATGATCTCTGCGAGAGCCGCTTCCCTTTCTTGCTCTGCTTTTTGAATCGTACCGGCTGCACGCATTTTCTGTACATGTCTCCCTCCTTAGTGTGGGAAAACCTCGAAAAGCTCCTGCCGCTGCGCCGAAAACCCCAGACAGTATAAAAAAAAGAACAGGAAAATATCCCACCGCTATTTAACTCCAAGTACGCCAATAACGCAAGCGGCTGCCGGCGTTTGCGTTATCCCCTTCCTGCCTGCAAGACCATTGCAAAAATGGGCCGCTCGGAGTACGTTCATGGCTGTATACGCGTCTGTCCTTTCCACAAC
>CAYIEG010000036.1:0-2352 GCA_964362375.1 uncultured Candidatus Saccharibacteria bacterium | reverse complement strand
AACACCGAGGGAGCAGAGAACCCTCTCGAGGGTTCTCTGGATGGGCGGCATGACCACCCCTCCATGATCATCCATAGCGAGAAGATGAAAGAGGTTATGCGGCGCCTTGCGAAGGTCGCGCCGACCAATCTCCCGATCCTCATATATGGCGAGACCGGGACCGGGAAAGAGCACGTTGCGTATGAGGCCTACTCGGGCAGCAAACGCAACAGCCGCCCCTACCACGCCGTGAGTTGCGCGTGCATTCCCAAAGACCTGCTCGAGAGCGAGCTCTTCGGGCACGAGCGGGGTGCGTACACCAGCGCGGCCTCGGCCAAACGCGGCATCCTCGAACTGGCGCATGGCGGAACGCTATTCCTCGATGAGATCGAGGAACTCCCGCTTGAGCTCCAGCCGAAGATCCTGCGCGTGCTGGATCACGGACGCTTCTGGAGAGTCGGAGGCCGACAGGAATTGGCCGTTGACGTACGGATTATAGCCGCTGCGAATCAGGATCTGCGGCAATTGATCGCCAAGAAACGGTTCCGGGCCGATCTCTATCATCGGCTCAACGGCGTAACCCTTGCGATCCCGCCGCTCCGCGAGCGCCCGGAAGACATCCTTCCGCTCGCCTATCACTTCATGGCTCTGGTGAGCGGCGAGCCAGAGGGAGAAAAGCTGATTCCGTCTTTAGTGCAGAACTACCTCTGCTCCTATGCGTGGCCGGGCAATATCCGCGAGCTGAAAATCGCGATCGAGCGGTCGTTCTGGCTAAAATCCGGAAGAGTCATCACCCCCGCTGATCTTGATCTTCCCCACAAGATGCCGGAGGGAGGCATTGAGACGGACCAGGCATCGCCTCAGCTTGCCATTCTCAATGGACCTCCCATCCGGCTCGGACTCTACAGACGAAGGAATAATCCTTCACCCTTTACGGAGGCCGAGAAAGAGCAATTGGCTCAGGTACTGGAGGCATGCGACGGCAACAAGCGCCTCGCAGCCAAGATGCTTGGTGTTAGCCCGAAAACGATCTATAACCGCATCAGTGAGTACGGCCTCTACCGATTTACCAGGAAGGGGCGATACCTCCCGTAAGCTCGCGTCATCCGCAGCCTTGCCCCGCAAGGCTGCTTTTTTATTTTCGATCCCGAAGAAAAAGTCGAAAATACTTGCCATGGCAAGTATTTTCGACTTTTTCTATCGCATATATTATTTAGCGATCCGTCCCGCCAATCACTCCGCCGCCGAGCATCTCCTCGCCGCGGTAGAAGACAACGGATTGTCCCGGGGTGACGGCGCGCTGATTCTCATCAAAGATGACGCGGACCGATGCGGACTTATTTCCATCGCGGACAGACGCGGAATCAATTTCCGCGCAAGTCCGCGTCATATCAAAGTCCGCGTTCGTCCGCGCTTCAACCCTGCAGGGTTGAAGGGGCTGACGGTAGCGGATCCTCGCCGCGCACCGAAGCGGGAGCTTGGGCGCATCCCCGGAAATCCAATTCACGTCCAGAACCGCGAGTTCACGGGTAAACAATTTCTCATCATACGGCCCCTCGGCGACGACGAGCGCATTGCGGCCGAAATCCTTGTCCGCCACGTAATACGGAATCCCGCCGCCTCCGATACCGAGCCCCTCGCGCTGGCCGATGGTGTAGAACGCAAGTCCGTCGTGCTCCCCGACTTCCCGACCCGATGTAGTAAGCACCGGCCCGCGCTCGACCGGAATATACTTTTTCAAAAATTCAGTCAGGTCAATCTCGCCGATAAAACAGATTCCCTGCGAGTCCTTCTTCTCCGCGGTCGGCAGACCGAATTTACGCGCCATCTCGCGCACTTCGGGCTTGGCATACTCTCCGATCGGAAACAAACAATGTTTCAATTGATCCTGGGTAAGAGCCCACAGGAAGTAGGATTGGTCTTTATTGAGGTCTCTTGCTTGCAATAGTTTAAACCTTTCAACGTTTAAACGTTTAAACTCGCGGCCAAGCCGCGCGTAATGTCCCGTCGCCACAAAATCCGCGCCCAACTCCAATGCCCGCCGCAAGAAAATCCCGAATTTCACGTGCCGATTGCACATCACGTCCGGATTGGGCGTACGCCCGGCCGCATACTCGCGGATCATATATTCTACCACCGCCGTCCGGTATTCCTCGGTAAAGTCCCAGGTCTGGAACGGAATCCCTACTTTCTCCGCGGCGCGCATCGCGTCATACCGGTCTTCCCTGAAATTGCAGGGTATCGAGGGATCGCTCCACATCTTGATATGGACCCCGACCGCGTCAAATCCGCGCTCCTTCAGCAGAGCGGCCGTCACGGACGAATCCACCCCGCCGGACATCCCGATAAATACTTTTCTCTTGCTCTCATGGT
>CAYIEG010000035.1:3804-5719 GCA_964362375.1 uncultured Candidatus Saccharibacteria bacterium | reverse complement strand
CATCAAATGATTTCCATGAAATCAAATCATTTGTACAAAAAATCGGAACGAACCCCTTGGTTCGTGACAAATCCGCCCATTTTGAAATTCCCATTCCGTCCCAATTCGTCGCGGAGCGACGCCATCTTTTGCCCACACCCGCGCCGACGGCGCGGGACTTCTTCCACCTTTCGGATTCGGAAGTTTCAATCTGCGGAGAGGGTGGGATTCGAACCCACGGAGGGCTTTTAGACCCTCAGCACGTTAGCACCGTGCCGCACTAGGCCTCTATGCGACCTCTCCTCGTGGAAAATCTTAGCATAAATATCCACAGTATTCAACGCGGGCGCGGCGGGCGTGTGGTATACTGTATGCATGGCGATTTTTGTGTATTCTGCCGCGGATCGGAGCGGGAAAACGTCCAAAGGGCAGCGGGAGGCGGCGGATGAAAAAGCCCTTGCGCAGGCCCTGCGGGCCGAGGGGCTGCTCTTGCTGCAGTCGGCGGAAAAAAAGGGGATAGGGGCGGTGTTTCAATTCGACCTCGGCGAGGTTGTTTCGCGCCTCCGGCCGATCTCGATCGTCGAGAAGATGTTTTTTGCGCGGAATCTCGCGGTGATGGTGGGTGCGGGCCTGGCGCTGACGCGGGCATTGGACGCGCTGGCGCAGGAGACGACCAACCCCAAGTTTAAGCGCATCATCGGCGACTTGAATGACGGAGTGGTAAAGGGCAAGTCGTTTGCCGATTCGCTCCGTCTGCACCAAAAGGTGTTTGGGGAGCTCTTTGTAAACATGGTTGAAGTGGGGGAGACGACCGGCAAATTGACGCTCGTACTGAAGCTGCTTGCGAATCAAATGAAGCGGGACCACGCGCTTCGCAAGCGGGTGAAAGGCGCCATGATGTATCCGGTGATCATCATGATCGCATTGGCGGGAGTCGGGACGTTGATGATGATCTATGTGGTGCCGACGCTCTCCGCGACGATCAAAGAGCTTGGCGTCCCGCTGCCGATCACTACCCGAGTTATCATTGCCGTGAGCGATATGCTGGTCGGGTATGGGCCGTTGGTCTTTGTCGCGGTGGCGGCCCTCGTCGCCGGCCTGTGGCGGCTCCGCCGCACGGCTCGCGGGAAAGCGCTGATCGACCGCTTCTCGCTCAAGCTCCCTATTTTCGGCCCCCTGATCCGCAAGTTTAACACCGCGCGCTTCTGCCGCACGCTCGCGTATCTGGTGACATCCGGCGTGCCGATCGTGCGCTCGCTCGAGATTACCTCCGGCGTCTTGTCCCATACCGGGTTTCGCGCCGTGGTGAGCCAGGCGGCCAAAGACATCCAGAAGGGAAAACCGCTAGCCGCGGTCCTGGCGGAACACCCGCGCATATTCCAGCCGCTGGTGACGCAGATGATCGCGGTGGGAGAGGAAACCGGCAAAATCTCCGAGATGCTGCTGCGCTTGGCGGTCTTTTTTGAAGGAGAAGTGGCGAGCGTCACCAAAAATCTCTCGACGATCATCGAGCCGATCCTCATGATTTTCATCGGGGCGGCCGTCGGATTTTTCGCGGTGTCCATGCTCCAGCCGATTTATTCGAGCTTGGGAAATATCGGAATATGATTTCAAAAAAAGGATTTACCGCGCTCGAAATTCTCATTGTTGTCGCGATTCTCACGCTCTTGGGCGCCATGTCGCTCGTTTCCTTTACCAATTCGCGCCGGGTCCAGGATCTGGTGACTTCGGGGAGTGACGTGCTTTCGATCCTGCGCCTTGCCCAGGCAAAGGCGCTCGCGGGAGAAGCGGGGGACCAATGGGGCGTGCGCCTCGAGCAGTCGCAATATATTTTGTTCCGCGGCGCGGCGTATGCGGGGTCGCCCACGGCGACCGCATATGCGCTTCCGGGCACCATTGAAATCGTGGATATTGCGCTGGCCGGCGGGGGGCAGGA
>CAYIEG010000035.1:463-3794 GCA_964362375.1 uncultured Candidatus Saccharibacteria bacterium | reverse complement strand
CGGGTTCAGGGTTCGGCGAGTCAGATATTCGCAATCACGATCGACGGGTCCGGCCGCGCGTACCAGACCGGGACCGCGCCGGTCCAGACCGGCGCGCGGGTCATTGATGCCCGGCACCGCGCGTTTGCCTTCAGCTGGGGAATCGACGATGCGGTAAGTATAATTTTTACCTTCAGCAATCCGACGGACGTGCGCACCGTGGTCATGACGCCGGCACCCCCGCGCACGAGCTACGACTCGGGCACGCTGACCTTCACCGTCGGCGGGTTTGATCAGGTATTGCGCGTCCATGCCGTGTCGCTTTCTTCTTCCGGGACCCTGCTTTCGATTGACCGCGACTGCCGGAAGAACAATAAGAAGGTGGCGATTGCGATCCTCGACGGCGACGCGATAACCAAAGAGATCGCGACATACGAAGCCGACTGCCGGACTGTAACCGTCGGCGCATACGGAGGAGTAATGAGTGAGCCATGATACATAGTCGCGACAAGGGTTTCGGCCTCATTGAAATAATCATCGTCACGGCGATCGTGAGCGCCGGACTTTTTGCTTTCTCGCAGGTCGGCACGCTCTCGCTCCGGCTCCTGCGCAATGAAAAGGAGACGCTCGAAATGTCGCTGCTTGCGCAAGAGTCGCTGGAAGCGGTGCGCTCGGTCCGCGACGACGCGTGGAGCGAGATCGCGTGGCGCACCGATATACAAAATCCGTCTTTGCCTTACTACCCGGTGATTTCAGGCGGCAAGTGGACGCTCTCCGCCACCTCTCCCGGGCTGGTGAACAATAAGTACTCCCGCTTCGTGATTTTTGAAAAAGCGTACCGTAATGCCGCAGACCAGCTCATTGTGTCTCCCGGGACCGAGGATCCTGGCACGCGGAAAGTCATTGCCCGCACGACGACGACCATCCGGACTGTGGAGCTCGCGGCGTACATTACGGATTTTCAGCAGTTTGTCCCGCGCCCGAGCGACGTGGTGGCGATTTCGTATGCGGGGGCGGCGACCGATGCGGATTTGGGCAATTTTCCTTCCAATAATGCCGGCGACGGCGATCCCGGGCAGACATTCACCACGCTTGCGTCTTCGATAAAAGTGAGCAAGGTTTCGCTCCTGCTGCGCCGCACGACTGCCGCGCCCTCGAATATCTATGTCGAGCTCCGGCCGGGCCCGACCGATTCCGCGCTCGGCGCATCCACGGCGGTGACGGGCGCTTCCATACCCGATGGTGCGGCGGCCTGGATTGACTTTCCATTTGCCGAGCCGGTTTCCCTCGCCTCCCTCACCAACTATACGATTCGCCTGCGGAGTATCCCGGATTCCACGGCCGCATTTTCCGGCTCGGCCGGGACCGTCAACTGGCTCTATACCCAGTCGGCATCGAGCCCGTACGCCGGCGGTGTCGCGCGCCGCTACATCGGCCGCCTCTCCAATCCGACCGACCCCGGCCAGCAGATGGATCAGTATGATTTTGGATTCAAAGTATATGCGGTGCAATGACAAGCAATTAAAACGCGGCATCTCGCTCATCGAGGCCATAGTGTATGTGGCGCTTCTCGGAGTGGTGGCGGTATTTGTCGCCAATTCTCTGATTCAGATCGTCCATACTTATGCCCGGGCGCGGGCCGAGAGGGAGGTCTTGTCCAATGCGCGGACGATTCTTGAGCGCGTTGCCAAGCAGGCCGCCCAGGCGCAGGAGATATACGGGCCTACGTCTAAATTCGATACTGATTTGGGGCAATTATCGCTTGTGACCAGCGCCATTTCCACGCCCGGCCATACGACCGCCTATGCTGATTTTTGGAGCGATGCCGGAGCGGTTTATGTACGACAGGAAGGAGCGGGGACCACGATGCTTTCCGCCGCTTCGGTGCGGGTAAGCGTCTTGCGCTTTGAGCGGATTATCCAGGCGCTCGGTCGCGAGGCGGTGAGAATTACTATCCGCGTTGATTCGGCCGCCGCGCGTTTTCCGGCTTCGGCCACGCTTACCACGACCACGGCATTGAGGGGAAACTATTAATGAAAAAGCAAAAGCCAAAAAGCAAAATGCGAAATGACTTTGCGTTCCGCCGCGCCGCCGTGCGGCGCGGGGGCTATGCCGCGCTCGCGATGACGCTCGTCGTGCTGGCGGCATCGCTCACGGTCGTCGGCGGCCTTACCTTTTTCTCTTTGCAGGAAGTGGCGGTGAATCGCGCCTTTCTCAAATCCGTCGATTCGCGCGTGATCGCCGAGTCAGGCGTGGAGGATGCGCTGTGGCGCGTCGTGAGCGGCAAGCAGATCGGGGCGTCGGAGACCCTCGGCGTTGGAAAGGGGGCGACGACGATTACGGTCGTCACCGCGGGAAATACGCGGACGATCCGCTCCGCAGCGAATCTGGAAAACCATCGGCAGAATATCGAGAGCGTGGTCGAGCTTACCGCGGAGGGCTCGAGCTTCTTTTATGGTGCCCAGGTCGGCAACGGCGGCGTGGAGATGAAAAATACTTCCAGCATTTCCGGGAGTATCTATTCCAACGGCCCGATTGTCGGGGTGAACAGCCCGACGATTACGGGCGACGCCCTGGCTGCGGGTACTTCTGCGATCACCGGGGACCTCACGATCGGCGGCAACGCGTATGCGTACCGGATCGCCGGGGATTCCGAGATTGCCGTTGCCGGAGCCGCATCGTCCGCCACGGAGATTGATGAGGTCACCATCGGCAAGAGCGGCGCCGCAGACACGTTTGACGACAGCACGGTGACGCAGAATGCATATTATAAGACCTCGGTTTCAGCAGATACTGTAGTTCTCGGATCAAAAATTCAAGTGGCGCAGTCACCCGCCCAGCTTGCCGCGGTTGCCATGCCGATCAGCGATGCCGAGCTTGATCAGCGGGAGACCGAAGCGGCAGCGGGAGGCACGTATTCCTCGCCCTGTCCGTATGTCATCAATTCCGGCGCTGTCACGATCGGCCCGAAGAAGATCGCCTGCGATATGGACATCGGGGGAACGGCAGCCGTGACGCTGACCGGTACGCTTTGGATTGCCGGCAATCTCACCATTCAAAATTCCGCAATCGTCCGGCTGGATTCTTCGTACGGCGGGCTGAGCGGGCTCATTCTCGCCGATGATCCGGCAAATCGCGCGACAAAAGGCGTGGTGAGCGTCAAGAATTCGGCACAGATCCTGGGGTCGGGCACCCCCGGCAGTTATGTGATGGTCGTCTCCCGCAACAACTCGGCAGAAGGGGGAGGGGGGATTGACGCGATCGATATTCAGAACACCTCTACGGCTTCCATATACTATGCGTCGCACGGCTCGATCAGCATCAAAAATAGCACCACCTTGAAAGAGGTAAC
>CAYIEG010000035.1:0-453 GCA_964362375.1 uncultured Candidatus Saccharibacteria bacterium | reverse complement strand
GCTCAAGCTCGAAAACTCGGCCACGGTCGTCTATGAGTCGGGGGTGCACGACGTGCAATTCAGCGCAGGGCCGTCGGGGGGGTATGGGATAAAGTATTGGAAGGAAGTGGAGTAGGTTGTCGCCCAGTTTGTGGTATAATAAGCAGGTGATGAAAGATCGTATCGTGCAATGGGCGGAGCGGTTTATCCGTCTTCCCGTCATCGGCCTCGACATATCCGACCGGAGCGTCAAATACGCGAAGCTCGCGTCCGGGAAGAAGGTCGCATTTGAATTCTTCGGCGAAGCGGAAATACCGGAAGGGATTATTACGGAGGGGGTGGTTGAGCGTGAGGCGGAGCTCTCCGAAGCGCTTCGGGGGATTCTGGCGAAAGTCGGCGGCAGATTCCATACCATGGGTGCGGTGGTGTCGCTGCCCGAAGAGAAGAGCTTTGTACGCCTGCTCCAGCTTTCAA
>CAYIEG010000034.1:0-5760 GCA_964362375.1 uncultured Candidatus Saccharibacteria bacterium | reverse complement strand
TTGATTACTTGTGTATCCCGCTCCCGATGTTGCCCGCCGTTTCGGAGCAAGTCACCCGCGGGACAATGTCCCAATAGTGACATGCTGTTGAACAAACGCAACATCGGCGGCGAAAAGCTATGTCCGTTACATACCATCCGTCAAAAAGGAAGCGGACCCGCACCCACGGATTCCGGCACCGGATGCAGAGTTCCAGCGGCCGCCGGGTGCTTTCCCGTCGCCGGGCAAAAGGTCGCCAGCGGCTCACCGTATTATAAGGATAAGCGTCCCGCTGCCGATGTTGCCCGGCGTTGAGGCAGTGTCACCCGCGGGGCAGTGTCTCGGAAGTGCCATGCTGTTGAACAAACGCAACCTCGGGAGCGGGACCCTGGGACGAGGGGCGGATTTAGGTCTACTCCTGCGCCGCGGCTGGCGCAGCTCCTCTCGCCTATTTTACGTCACCTCGCGGCCAAACGGTCTGGCACACAGCAGATTTGCGTTTATCGTCCCCCGGGCGGTTGACAAGCGTGCCGTGGTTCGGAATCGTCTGCGACGGAGAATGCGGGAATATATCCGTGCGAGAGCGGGCCGCATCGCTCCCAGCCATGATATCGCGATTACTTGCAAAAAAGAGGCGGCAAAGACACCCCGCGTCCATTTTTATGCCGAACTCGAAGAATTCCTCAAGCGGTTTTCACCGCGCTAGCGTCATCTGCGCACTCGCAATCATCGGGTGGTATCGAAATGTGCTTTCGCTCGAGCACGGTGTTTTGGGATCCGTACTCAAGCCATTGCTGCCGTACGGATTCGGACACTCCGGGTGTCGTTTCTTCCCGTCGTGTTCAGGGTACGCCGAGACCGCTATCCGTCAATATGGACTTCTAAAAGGTTTTGTGTTGTCTTTGCGGCGAATATCACGCTGTGGCCCTTGGAATACGGGAGGATTTGACCCGGTGCCGCATACTCGATTGTGAATTTTTTTACCTTTCTCTACACCGAAGTTTTATGGCGGCCGCTGTTCAACGGACTCGTGTTTTTTTATACCGTCCTGCCAGGCCAGGACCTGGGATTGGCCATCATCGCATTGACCGCGGCGATACGCCTGGTCTTGGCACCCCTGCTTTTGAAGGCCCAGCGCGCCCAACAGCGTTTGGCCCTGCTTCAGCCGGAGCTCAAGCGCATCCAGGAAAAATTCAAAGGAGACCGGGAGGGACAAGGAAGGGCGACGATGGAGCTCTATGCCGCGCACAAAATAAATCCCCTTTCCGGCTGCCTACCCCTCCTTATCCAGCTCCCGATTCTCATCGCGGTATTCCAGGTTTTCAGAGGCGGGTTCGAGCCGTCGGCCCTCGGGTACCTCTACTCTTTTATTGAAAACCCCGGAGCGCTCGACCCGATCAGTTTCGGGATTCTCGATCTTTCCCGCGGGAATATTTATCTCGGCGTTGCGGCCGCAGCTACCCAGTATCTGCAGACGCGCCTCGCCGCCCCTCCCCCGTCCGGCTCCGGGGGAGGAGATTTTGCCAAGGCCTTGCAGTGGCAGACCACGTACTTTTTCCCGCTCCTCATTCTCTTCTGGTCCTACTCCCTTCCCTCAGCACTCACGCTTTACTGGACAACCTTGAATTTCTTTGGTATTTTACAAGAAATTTTGCTGAAAAATTATTATGGGAGACATGGAGACAATAAAAAATGAGGTGAAAAGCGTGTTTGAGCGCATGGGCTTTGGCAACGAGATTTTCGAGATCAGCGCCTACGAGGGGGTGACGAGCAGGGTGAGCGTCAAGCTCCGCGGGGACGCGAGCATACTGATCGGCGAGCGCGGGGCCAACCTCGCCGCACTCGAGCATTTGCTCCGCAAAGTCGTCCAGAAGAAGTATGGCCAGGACCAGCGGTTTACCCTCGATATCAATGATTACCGGATGCGGCGGCTGGAGGACCTGAAGCAGGACGTAAAAACGGCCGCCAAAGAAGTGCGGCTGTATCATAAAGAAGTGCCGCTGCAGCCGATGTCGTCATTCGAGCGGCGGATCGTGCACCTGTTGCTGGCCGAATATCCGGACATCACGACCGAATCAATCGGCCAGGACGAGGAGCGGCGGGTCGTCATCAAACCCTACCCCTAAAGGACTTATTCGAGCTTGAGTGCCCACAGCGTCCCGTCTCCCCTGTTCACGAAGAACAGGTATTTTTTGTCTTTTGTAAGAATAGGGTTTTCCATATCAAAGTCCCCCTCGCCAAAAATCTCTTCAACCCCATTGGTTTTCAGCTCGATTCTGACGATCCGGTCAGACGTATGAAATTCTCCGGTGAGGTATTGGTCAGGCAGGAGAGACGCGGAGGCGAGATTGCGCGGGGCCGCGCACCAAATCTCTTCTTCGCTCCCCCACGCGCATTTGTCGGCAAACGATGCGACGGCGAGGCCCTGCGATTTACGCTCTGCGGGGTCGTAGATCGCCAGGTTCAAACGCCCCCCGCCCCGCGGCGTCGAAGAAATGAGGACACGGGATGCGGCGGGCGACCAAAGGGACTCGAGGCCAAAGACCGGCCCCAGAACTTTCTGGACAATACCCGATGCGCGCGAATATATAAAAGCGTAGCCCTCGGCGAGTCCTGACGGCGGGGTGGCGAATGCGATCCGATCCGCGCTGATCCAGCGGATATGGGCGTCAAGCACGGGCGTCTTGAAGACTGCGCGCGGGTTTTTCCCGGCGGCGTCGGAGATGACGAGCACGAGATCGTCGCTTTCTTTGCGCGTATAGGCAAAGGATTTCCCGTCCGGCGACCATACGGCACTCGTAATATCGGCGGGGAGGAGCGAGACAGTGGAAGTGCCGATGTGGAGGAATCCTCTGACAGCGCCGGAATCAAGGTAAAATACCGCGGCGCGGTCCCGCGCGGGGGCCCAGACCGCTTCCGTGAGCCCGATAATGGTGAGATTGGATAATTTTTGTTGCGAGGAGCCGCCCAAGTCCGAAACCAGAAGATCCCCACCGTCTTTTTTATAGAATAAGATCTTGTCCTCGGTTTTGTTGAGCGAGGGCGAGATCACCGCAAAGTCCGTGAGCCGCACCAATTTTTGCTCGGCAATACTCGGGAGGTCGGGCAAAGGCGGGATTCCGCTCGCCCGTTCACCCGCGGGCGCGCCGCCGGGTAGCGCTCCGTCAATCGGGCGTCCGGTGATACCGGTAGGGGCTTGCGGTGCGCTCGGCGCGGCGGGCGTCAAGAGGCGGTACAGAATAAATCCGACCACGCCGAAAATGGTGAGCACTAGAATGATATAAATAATGCGTTTTGTGCGGTTGAAGTAAGTCATCAGGATTTATGAGAATGAACCTCGAAAACCCGTATCAATTTTCGGCGAGAGAGATCCATAAAAGGGTCTCTTGACAAAAAATATACAGGGTATATTATGATGATAATCACCACGGGTAGGGCAGGCATACGGTTTTGTCCGTATGTAGACCCCCCGAAGAACCGTCGCCGGGCAACCGGCGGCGGTTCTATTGTCTTGGCCTATATTCAAGCCGTTTGCGCGAGTCGTTTAGGAATGTAACGCCGAATGTCCGCGGGATGGCGCGACGGAGAAGGACCGAGTATTTATATTTGTCCGGGGCAATGAGGCGGGCCAATTTTCCTCGCTCAAAAAGATATTTCACAAGACAGTAGAAATCTCCGTCTCCCGATATGATAACAGCTTTGTCGTAATTTGGATACTCATGCATTGCTTGCAGAACAAGCTCCGCGTCAACGTTTCCCTTTACTCCGTCAGGATGATGGAGTAAAACGGGCTTGAAGATTATTTTGTAGCCATAATCTCGTAGGGCTGTATAGAGTCGCATGTTTTTTGGTATATATCCGAGAAACAGAAACGCCTTTGCGACACCGTACTTCTCCGTGAGATAGATGCGGAATCTACGATAATCAAGTCGCCACCCCTGATCCTCTATACCCAGGTGCAGATTCTGACTGTCTATAAACGCATAATTATTTTCTCTGGGTTGCATGGCCGGGGGGTCAAATATTTGTGCGGTTGAAGTCGAACATCGGTCGTAGGATTTTATGAGGTTGAATAACGTAAAATCTATGGGCAAAGACTGGATGATCCTTTTAGGGCACAAATACCAGCAGATGTTTTACAATACACACTTGCGGGATAGCAGGGTTGGCTTGTGGTGATAGGAAAACATAATCCATCCCGGAGCTGATAGCCTGAATTACATGTGCCCTGACTACTGGGCGGTGTTGGTACAGGCGGCAGCCATTTCCCCTGCGGGATTTCAAAGCCACCGGGTGGAGGCGCTACGGAGCTACATAATCCACCACACTGTGTTTGGCACTGGTCGCCGTATGCATAAACCCTTCCGGTACTGGGGCATTGATAACCAGTTTGTGCTACCGGCGCAAACTCTCCCGGAGCTACAACTCCCTCAAGGCCAGATGGAGTCGTCATACCAGACGGTGTTGGTGCCTTCAACCTGATAATATCTATCGGCTTCAGGTCGATTTTTTGTAGCAGCTGTGGATTGATGACGCTGAGGATGAGCCAAGAGGCGAGCGCCAACGCCAGGCCCCAGAGCGCGTTTCTGATCCGCTCTTTGGCCGCGCTCGGATCGCGGTCGCCGGCCAGCATATACTGCACCCCGCCGATCACCATCATGATAAAGGCGGCGGTGGCGGCCATTGCCACGCCGAAGACATAGAGCTGCGCCAAAATGTCGCCGATTTCCGCCCCTTCTTTCAAACCAAGAAATTCGAGTCCGGGGACATATGGTTGTGCCTGAGCGGAAATCGGACTTGCGAGTGCGGCGCCGGCAGTGATTCCCAAAAAGAGGATGTATTTCATGGAAGGAGGGAGAGAGTGAATAATGCTGAAGAGGAAGGAAGGAAAGGACTTGTACTGCGTACCGACACGGCTATGGGGATATTTCCCGCATTCCGGCGGTTGGCGTCAAAAGTGAGCAGGGCTTGATCTCCTTGAAAGGGTTCAATACTGCCGTTGTCCAGCGTCCATGTGTATGCGAGCGCGCCCGCAAGTGTCGCAGGAAAGAAAAATGGTTCGGCGCGGATGTCAAAGAGTCCCCTCCGGCCGCTTGCCTGGAAGTTCGCCGTGCGGAAGTCAATTCCTCCGAGCGGGGAAGCGGCGTAGAGGAGCACCCGCGGAGCTCCGGTCTCGATTACTACCCTCCCCTCCTTGCGGATTCTGCGGTCAATATCTTCGACGACCACATCTATCTGGTGCGATGTCTTTGTAAAATCCGATGCGCGGAAGCGGAAGACCCGTTTGCCCGCCCCGACCAGGGCGTTGCGCGTATTATCAATGCTCCAGCGATAGATCAGGGATTCCGGATCAAGCGCAGAGCCGTTGAGCACGATCTGCGGCACGGCCACAACCGCGATCATGGCGCCGGCCGTCGGCATGGTTTTTCCGCGGTACCATTTGGGGGCTGATGTGTCGGCAACCCAGGGAAGGGAGAGGTCGGACGGTGTCACGACCAGAGACGCGTCTGCGGTTTCCGCGCCCTTGCGCGATACGGCGATTGAGATTCGCGTCGGCGTGCCGATGGTCTGGCTCGCGCGAAGGGTCATCTGGTGCTTGCCGACGCCGGAATTTTCCGGTTGGGGTTTTCCGTCCACGGTCCATGCAAAGTAGGCGGTGTCGCGGTCGAAGGTCGGGGTGGAGGCCGTCGTGATGAATTCATGGCCCGGCGAGGGAGAAGCGGGCGACGCGGTGAGGGAAAGCGGCGCGGGGAGGCCGAACTGGGCGCGCACGGGTTGGAC
>CAYIEG010000033.1:0-5864 GCA_964362375.1 uncultured Candidatus Saccharibacteria bacterium | reverse complement strand
TCGGCACCGGGACGCCTATTTGATATTTTCAAGGTATTCAAATACTTTTTCATTGCGCAATACCCCCTTAGTATATTCGCGAAGTTCCACGGGGTCAATAGTATTTTCGGCTTGATGAGCGGTCTTGAATTGCCTGAGGAAGTGACTTTCCCGCTCCCGCACCTCCTCTTCAGAGGGCTCGATATGCTCTCCTGCCGCAATTTCACGGAGCGTAAGCGCGACCGAGACACGCCGCTCTGCTTCCGGCCGCCATTCGCGCCCGAGCTCTTCCGGGCTTTTCTTGATATGGACAAGGTAGTCTTCCCACTTCATCCCCAAATCCGCAATTCCGCGCCGCAATTCCTCGGTCATCTTGTCGACTTCGGCTTCGATGAGGAGATCCGGCACTTCGATTAAAGCGTCTTTTGCGATCTGGGCGATCATGAGGCTCCTGATCCGCTGGGTTTCTTTTTCATTCTTTTCTGTTTGCAGGTCCTCCCGGGTGCTCGCGTCAAGTGCCGAGCGCGAGGGGAAGTTGCCGATTCCCTTGGCGAATTCATCGTTGAGTTCCGGCATCCGCCGCTCCTGCACGAGGCGCATCTGGGCGCTGATGGCAAGGGTCTTGCCCGCAAAAGATTTTTCATGCCAGTTTTCGGGGGTGGGGAGCGTAAATTCCTTCCGGTCGCCGGTTTTCATTCCGATGAGCGCCTCTTCAAATCCCGGGATGAATTTATTTTGGCCGATGATAAGCGGATGGTTCCGGGAGTCGCCCTCGGCGATTTTGACGCCTTCGTGGCGGATTTCAAAATCAACCTCGACGCGGTCTCCGGTTTGGGCCGGGCGCTCGACGGTGATGAGACGAGCGCGCGACTCCTGCAGCCATTGGAGTGCGGCTTGAACCTCTTTTTCTTCAACCGTCTGCGCCTCTCTGCCGGCGCGGATGCGCCGCGCAATTTCCGGGACGTCGGGCAGGGTAACTGCCGGAAGCAGTGCGGTCTTGGCGCGGTACATAAGCTCGTTGCCCGGCGCCAATTTGGTGATTTCGATCTGCGGCCGGCCGATCGGGTGAGTGGAGGCCGGCAATTGGTTGCCGGCTGCCAATTCCCGCAAGACATTCGGGTAGGTTTTGCGTACTGCCAGTTCTCCCGCTCGTTCGTAGATCGCGTGTTCTCCGACGCGGTTTTTTACTATTTCGTACGGCGCCTTGCCCTTGCGGAATCCCTCGATGGTAATCTCTTCCGAAACCAAAGCCGCCGCGCGAGCGAGGTACGGCTCGAATTCGGCAAACGGGAGCGTGACTGTTATCTCCGCCTCCGATTTCGGAAGGCGGGTAAGCGTAAAATTCAAAATACGGTTTCTTATTGAATCAGATCAATCGCGCGATGAGGAGCGCCACGATATTGACGATCTTGATCATCGGGTTGATCGCGGGACCCGCGGTGTCCTTGTAGGGGTCCCCGACGGTGTCGCCGGTGACCGCCGCCTGATGCGCGGGCGACTTCTTGCCGCCGTAGTTTCCGGCTTCGATATATTTCTTCGCGTTGTCCCATGCGGCACCCCCGGAGGTCATCGAGATTGCGACAAAGAGTCCGGTCACGATCGAGCCGACGAGGAGCCCTCCGAGCGCCTTGGCCGCTTCGTCCCCGAGGATGAGGACCATGAGCAGGGGAATGACTATCGGGATGAGCGCGGGGATGATCATCTGTCGGAGCGCGACTTTGGTGACGATATCCACGGCCTTGTCATATTGCGGCCGGGCGGTGCCGTCCATAATGCCTTTGATTTCACGGAACTGCCGCCTGACTTCCTCGACTACGCCCTGGGCGGCTTTGCCGACCGCGCGCATGGCGATCGAGCTGAAAAGATACGGCATCATGCCGCCGATAAAGAGGCCGACGATGACATAGGGATCCGACAGGTCGAAAAATACCACTTTGCCGAAGTTGCGCAATTCCTCGACGTAGGACGCGAAGAGGACGAGTGATGCGAGCCCGGCCGAGGCGATCGCATAGCCCTTGGTGATCGCCTTGGTCGTGTTGCCGACCGCATCAAGGGGGTCGGTGACCTTGCGGACCTCTTCCGGAAGCCCCGCCATCTCCGCAATCCCACCGGCATTGTCGGTAATCGGGCCAAAGGCGTCGATGGCGACAATAATGCCGGCCATGGAGAGCATGGTCATGGCGGCGAGCGCCACTCCGTAGAGGCCCGCGGCGATGAACGCGATCAGCATGCCGCTGGAAATGATGATGATCGGGAGCGCGGTCGCTTCAAGCGAGAAGGCGAGGCCGATGATGATATTGGTGCCGTGTCCGGTGAGCGAAGCGCGCGCAATCGACTTGACCGGCCGGAAGTTCTTGGAGGTATAATACTCGGTCACGGCCACCATCAGCGCGGTCACCGCGATGCCGATAAAGGATGCGAGAAAGAAAGCGTTGACGACTGCGCGTTCGAGGAGCGAGGCAAAGAGCGGCCAGAGGATGAGGAGTGCCAGGAGCGAAGACAAAACAAGGCCTTTATACAACCCCCGCATGATTCCTTCTTCTTTTCGCACGCGCACGACAAAGGTTCCGGCGATTGACGCAAGGATTGAGACACCGCCGATCAGAAGCGGCAGGAGGATCATGATTTCGTCCCCGGGGAAGAGGAGCGACCCCAGGAGCATGGCTGCGATCGCCGTCACGGCATAGGTTTCAAAAAGGTCCGCGGCCATTCCCGCGCAGTCGCCGACGTTGTCGCCCACGTTGTCGGCGATCACCGCGGGGTTGCGCGGGTCATCCTCCGGGATTCCCGCCTCCAGCTTGCCGACGAGGTCCGCGCCCACATCGGCTCCTTTGGTATAAATACCGCCGCCCAAGCGCGCAAAGACCGAGATGAGGGATGCGCCGAGCGCGAGACCAATCAACGGGGTGACGTCCTGCGCAATATAATAGAAGAGACTGACTGAAAAAAGGCCGAGTCCCACGACGAGGAATCCGGTCACCGACCCGCCGAGGAAGGCGACGCGAAAGGCCTTGGGCAGGCCGATTTTTGCGGCTTCCGTCGTGCGGACATTGGTGTCAACCGAGGCCATCATACCGAGATACCCGGTGAGCGCGGATGCCGTGGCACCTATGAGGAAGCCGACTGCGGTCATGCCGCCGAAGATAATCCAGAGGAGGGGGGAAGCGATGAGCGCGACTGCGCCGACCGTATAGTTCTGCCGTTTCAGGTAGGCGGCTGACCCTTCTTTGATCGCTTGCCATACCTCAATCTGCATGCCCGACCCGGTCGGGTACTGCTTGATGAAATAGATGAGTACGAGCGAAAAAACAATCGAGACGAGCGAGACGATGATGGGAAAGAGAATCATAGCTTGAAAATTAACAGTAAAGTCTTTATGCCGACGCGGCGTCCTTGCCGGGTTCTGCCTCTTCCCGCGCAATATTTTCTTCCGGTGCCGCTTCGGCAACCATATCGCGGGCTTCTGATTCCGCGGGTTCGGCGGCAGGGGATCGCACATCAATCTTCCACCCGGTCAGTTTGGCCGCAAGCCGCACGTTCTGCCCGCGCTTGCCGATCGCAAGCGAGAGCTGCTCCTCAGGGACGGTGACGGTTGCCTCCCTCCGCCGCTCGTCCAGCTCCACTCCGATCACTTTTGCCGGAGAAAGGGAGTTTTTTATCAGTTCTTTGGGATTATCCGCCCACTCGATGATATCGATTTTCTCGCCGCCGATCTCTTGGATCACGGTGGAAACCCGGATGCCTTTCTGGCCGACGAGCGAGCCGACGGGGTCGATCGCCTGATCGTGCGAAACCACGGCGACTTTCGAGCGGGAGCCCGGCTCGCGGGCAAGCGCCTTGATCTCGACGACTCCCGATGCGATTTCAGGCACCTCGAGCTCAAAGAGTTTTTTCAAAAGCCGCGGGTGCGAGCGGGAGAGGAACACCCCCGGGCCTCGCGGGTTCTTTTCCACGAGCGCCACGAGGACCTTGAGCCGCTCGCCGACACGGTACCGCTCTCCCGGCACCTGCTCTTCCGGAGGGAGTACGCCTGCGGTCCTGCCGATGTCGATGTACACGTTTCTTCCCTCGATCCGCTGCACCAGCCCCGATAGGACTTCTCCCTCTTTGTCTTTGTATTCATCGAATACCGCCGCGCGTTCCGCCTCCCGGATCCGCTGGAGAATGACTTGTTTGGCGGTTTGGGCCGCAATACGCCCGTGTTCAGCCCCGACCGGATACTCCGCGGGAAACGAAAGTTCATCTCCGGGTGCCACGTCGGGCTTAATGCGGCGGGCATCCTCCAGCATCAGGTGCTTTTCCGGATTGAAGCGCACTTTTTTCTCCTCGGATCCGATCGCGTCTTCTTCGGCCTCTGCCGCGGCCGAGCCGGCACCCTGTTCTCCGGTGTCTTCTTCCTCCGGTCGGATCATGCTCTCGTCCACGACGATTTTGATCTGCGTCATCGTCACGGTGCCGGTCTCGGGATCCATTTTCGCGCGGATAATCTGGCCGCGCTTGCCGTAGTCGCGCTTGAACGCCGCGGCGAGCGCCATCTCGATCGTCTCGAGAATTTTTTCCCGCGGTATGCCTTTTTCGTCCGCGATCTGCTGGATTGCCTGGGTGAAGGATTTGAGATCCATCGTATCGCTGCCGATGTTGCGTTCCGTTGAGTGCACGTCACTCGCGGGACATGTGTCCCGGAAGTGTCGTGGTGCTGAGCAGAGCGGCAACATGGGCACCGGTTAAAAATATCGGCCCGTTTCCACGGACCGTTCAGCATTCCCACTATAGGCGGCAAAGCCCGTGCGTGTCAAGACAAGGGATCGGGGGAGATGTGGAAAAGAGATGGGGCGCCGGCCGCGCGAACGTGCTATACTTTTGGTGAGATGTCTTCTTTCTTCGGCCGCCTAAATGTGACGTATGAGTGCCAGGCGTTGAAAATACCCCTGCGGCACTGTCCGCCGTTCCTTTTTTTGCTTATGGGGATCGCCACAATCGTCTCAATGGTGGCGACATACCTTATCGCAAATCGGTATCTTGCGGAGCCGGAGCTTGCGGCGCTCATGGTAATCTTCATCGCCGGAGTTTTTTTCGTTATCGGCAATCTGGTGATCAAGGGGTTCAACGCGGTTGCCGAGGCAAACCGCACGAAATCGGAATTCGTCTCGATTATTTCGCATCAATTGGGCACCCCGCTTTCGATTTTCCGCATGACACTGGAGCTCGCCGAGCGGGAAGCGGGAAAAGAGGAGGGTGCGAGCGCCATGACCCAGCATCTGCAGGTACTGGGCGATACGACCGGCCGTATGATCCGCCTCGTCAATTCTTTGCTTGAGGTAAATCGGATCGAAGCCGCAGGCCTGGTCCTCCGGCCGGAGCCGCTGGCGCTTGATATGCTTACCGGCCGCCAGGCGGATAACTTCCGCAAATACGCCGATGCCCACAAGGTGACGCTTCTCTTTACTCCTCCCGCCGCATTGCCGCCGGTATGGGCCGATCCGGAGAAAATCGACATGGTGGTGCAGAATCTGATTGACAATGCGGTACGCTATACGCTGGGCGGCGGTACGGCGGCAATCACGATTACGGCCGAGGCGGCAATGCTCCGGTGGAGCATCGAGGATCATGGTGTTGGTATACCACCTGATCAGCAGCCTTATATCTTTCAAAAGTTTTTTCGCGCGGAAAACGGCCACCCCCGCGATACCCACGGCTCCGGGATCGGGCTTTATATCGCGAGGGCCATAGTGGAAGCGTCCGGCGGGAAAATAGGGTTTGCTTCGGAGCAAGGAAAGGGATCCACATTTTGGTTTACTTTGCCGATTACGGCGCAAGCCACAGTTTAAAAGTTTAAAGGGTTAGAGCATGAAAAAGATTCTTTTTATCGAAGACGAATCCGCCCT
>CAYIEG010000032.1:0-6193 GCA_964362375.1 uncultured Candidatus Saccharibacteria bacterium | reverse complement strand
GTTTTCAAGCTGCAGTCATTATCACCCCTCCAATATCCTCATCAAAGAATACGGGGACGGATGACAATTGCCTAAGAAACGAAAAACCGCGTTCCTGCGCGGCTCCTGCTTTGCGTATAGCCCAAAAATCGACTATCGCCTACGTGCTATGGAGAGCCGCTTTTACGCGAAGTGTTATCCGTATCTTCATTAAAGTTAAGTATAGCCGATCTTAAAAACCTGTCAATATGCCGCCCATAACCCGCCTCTTCCACAAGAGGCGGGTTATAATTTATATACGGTATCAGGCGAAACTTTACCGTCGCAGTTCGCTGCGCATCCGCTCGAGAAACGCTCCGGCTGTATCTTTGCCGCCAAGCCCGAACGCAATGCCGAATGCGATTGCCAGCGCCGCAACGAGGCCGGTCACGAGCGTCTGGATCAGAGCCGTCGCAATACCGAGCTGAGGAAGGACGACAAAAAACGCAAATACCCAGATGGACCAGCGCGCCATCACGCCGACGAGCGAGCCGCGATACCCGGCCGCCTCGACCGACCCGCGTACTGCCCGCTCCACTACATCCGCGACCAAAGCCGCAATGATTAGAATCATTGCCGCCACCACCACATTCGGGACATAGAGAAGAACATCCTTGAGGAAATCAGACACCGCAGTAAGGCCAAGGATATTCACCGCCGCAAGCAGAAACGCGATCACGAGCGACCACTTCACGAGCCAGCCGACGAAAGCGCCGGAATTAAGTTTCCAGCCCGCCCGCTCCACTGCTCTCCCGACATCCAGCTTCATCAAGAGCGCATCAACCCGCAGGGTCCGCACCACCTGCTCCACTACTTTGCCGAGCGCCACCGCAACCACCCAGCCGATGAGGAATACGATTAGGGCGCCTATTAAGAGCGGGATAAAGGTAGCGAGCGACGCCCACACCTGCTGAAGAGATGCAACAATTACATCGCCCCATGTTTGTAGTATCATAATAAAAAGAAATGAGAGATTTTAATACCAATAAGTTAAAGAGACCTTTTTATAATGCAACCCTTCTCGACCAAGGTTGCTTTTTTAATCAAAAACTATTACTAATGATAACGTGCGAGCAAGTAAGATAAAAGATGAGTTATCCACAGTCCCGCTGCCGAAATTGCCCGCGCTCGGCAGCATGACACTTCTCCCCGTGTCCCCTGTTGCCGAAGCAGGTCCCTGCCGAAATTGCAATCTCGGCACGGCGGGATATGCTGCAAAGCAGCCGCAACTTCGGCAGCGGGACACGGGGACAAAGCATAACTGGTAAAAGTAACGTGCACTCAACGTCGGGCAACTTCGGCAGCGGGACAACATGTTGACCTACACTGATCTCAAAAAAGGAGTTGCGTTCGTCTGGAACGACAAGCCCTACGAAGTGCTGGAGGCCAATTTTTCGCGGATGCAGCAGCGCAAAGCCGTAGTGCAGGCCAAGATACGGGACCTTTCCAGCGGCAAAATCGTAGAGACGAGTTTTCAGCCAAGCGACCAATTCGAAGAGGCGGAAATAGAAAGAAAGTCGCTCTCGTTCCTCTATCACCATCGAAACGAGTATGTATTTACCGATCCTGCCAATCCGAAAGACCGTTTTACTATATCGCAAGATGCTATCGGACAAAGCAAAATGTGGCTGAAACAAAACACAACGGTCACCGCATTCTTTTTTAATGGACAGCTCCTCAATTTAACTCTGCCGATCAAAATGGACTTCAAGGTCACTGACGCGCCGCCGGGAATCCAAGGAGACCGGTCGCAAGGAGGCACCAAGTCCGTTACGATTGAGACAGGCACAGTGGTACAGGCACCGCTTTTCATCAACACCGACGATATCATCCGCATCAATACCGAGAGCGGGCAATATGCAGAGCGGGTGGAAAAGGCCTAAAATCTTACGGCTCCTCCGGGCCGGATCACATTATTCCCTTCTTTTTTACCCTCCGGTTTGCCCTCGGGTTTATTCTCCGGGGCTGTTTTCTCGCCGGTCCGCTCGCGCAAAGCCGCTTCCAATGTTTTGCGCAGACCAGAGATATCTACCTCGGCGCCGGCTGCACGAATGCTTCGCGGCGCGGTTCTTCCCGGCCGCACTTTTATGTTTTCGCCCTGATCTCTCGGCTTCAATTCGGAAAGCGAAATCGGCTTTGGTATCCCGCTGCCGATATTGCCCGACGTTGAGTGCACGCCACCCGCGGGACTCTGTCCCAGCTGTACCGTGCCCTTGACGGAAGCGTCAATATCGGGAGCGGGACGGCCGAAGTTGCCCGCGCTCGGCTGCATGTTTCTTCGATTCCGCTGTCCCCCCCGCCGTTGATTACTCTCAAAACGGCGTTGGCTTACGGGTGGCGGCGTACCGGGTCTCGGCCGCGTGCCGTGCGGTTGAACCGAAGGCAACTTCTGCAGCGGGACCGTTCCGCTCAACGCATTGGGGAACTCTATCCCCAATGCGTTGAGCGTATCGCCGAAACGGCTTTTCCCCAATTGCGGCATGCGGTCGGGCAACGGGATCAGGGTGCCTGCCTCTATTTTCCGGAGGCAATCAAGGCAATAGGCTGGACGCTTGCCATCCGGTTTGAAAGGAACAGTCGTATTCTTGCCGCAATTTGAACATATCGTCTCGTATTTTCCCGTATCCGGCCCCCCTGCCGGTGCGTCTCCTGACATCATACCGGTCCAGCGCGTGATTTGCTCCTCCACCTCGGCGCGCGGCCGGGAATATCGCTCCCGCGACGTCTCAATAATTTTTTCCCTTACCCCCGGGTCTGTCTCGAATGTAATCGGCGGCAGAGTCACTCCCGAGAACGGCCGCGAGGTGACGCCATTGACCATAAGTTTCAAATACACATGGTGGTTGGGAAGATTGACGAGATCCTGCGGCATGAATTCCGGCTCAAATTCCTTTTCCATATACTCGGCATCCTCCGCCCCGATCCGGAAAGATAGCATGGTCCCCACGTTGCCGAATACCGCATCGCGAACCTTGGTCGAGGTATCGGTCACGAGCTGTCCGATATATTGATGCGCGATTATCAGATCCAGACGGTATTTCCGGGCTTCCGAGAGGATCGAGGCAAACGAATCCGTGGCGAAATTCTGAAATTCATCCACATACATATAGAAATCGCGCCGCTCATCTTCCGCGATCCGCACCCGCTCCATCGCGGCAAGCTGTACTTTCGTAATAATCATGGCGCCCAGCAGCCCCGAGTTATCCTCGCCGATCTTTCCTTTGGAAACATTGACCAGCAGGATCTTCCCCTCATTCATGATTTGCGGAATATTGAGGGTTGATTTGGCCTGGCCGACGATGTTGCGGATAAAAGACGTATTCAAAAACTGGCCGACCTTGTTCTGAATCGGCACGATCGCTTCGCTCCGGAATTGGTCCCGCCATGTCTCGTATTCATGCACCCAGAACGAGCGAACAACAGGGTCTTTTACATTTGCAATGATTTTTTCGCGATAGTCCTTGTCTACCAGTATCCGCGGGATACCCAGGAGCGTCGTGCCCGGAGTATCGAGCAGCGCCAGGATGCAATTTTGCAGGATATACTCCATGCGCGCCGACCAGACATTGGCCCAGATTTTGGTAAAAATGCCGAGGAGGTCGGATACCACAAGATGCTTATACAGCGGATCTGCCACTTCCAGCACATTGAACCCGATCGGATAATCCACATCCACCGGATTGAAGTAGACGACGTCTTTGGCCCGCTCGGGCGGAATCTGCGAAAGCACCTCCTCCACGAATTCGCCGTGCGGATCAATGATGCCAACCCCATGGCCGGCCCGGATGTCCTGCAGCGCCATGTTCTTGAGGAGCACCGTCTTGCCAGTGCCGGTTTTCCCGATGACATACATGTGCTGGCGCCGGTCACGGGCCTTAATACCGAAAACCTTATCCATGCCCCGGAAGTTGGTCCGGGCAAGAAAGGTTGTTTTCTTGTCATTATCTATCGCCATACACGATAATTATACGCTCATTATATCACGTCTCTTTCCCGGTGAAAACCCCGCGCCTGCAGGCGCGGGGTTTTGAGACAAGCTCATCCGGTCATGCCGATCGCGGCAAAAGTGATGAGCGGAATTTTTCCGGCTGATACGGCTTCATCCGAATCAGCCGGATCCGCGGAATCATACCCTCCTGCATCCGCTCGCGAAGATCATCCGCCAGCGCGTTTTGATCGTATCCGAGGCAAATAAGGTCCGGTTTATACCGCCGTATCACGCGGTAAGCTCCCTCTTCCGTATCTCCTCGCACCACGCGGTCCGCGAGGCGGCTTCTCCGGAGTACAACCGCCCGTTCTTTTTCATTCAGGCGCGGCTCTTTCTTTTTGAGTTTCCGCACCGCCGCATCCCGCGCCACCACCGCGATCAATTCGTTGCCGTATTTCTTGGCCTGGCGCAAAAACGCCCGATGCCCTGGGTGCAGCCCGTCAAAAACACCAAACACCATCACCCTATGCGACTTCCACATTGTAGCACTGCTCGCAATAGACGATTTCCGTCCTATCCGGCGCGAAACTTGTCTCAAACTCATTGAGGCAATGCGCGGACCCGTGGAAATGACTCGTTTGATTTTCATATACGCCATTCTCGGAAGCCGCGCCCCCGCAGGTGCAGCGGCGCCGGTAAAAGCGGGGCTGATTGCGCTGGTTGAAGCGCGCGCGATACCGACATTCCGGGCACTGCCGCGGCAGGGGCAGGGACATCTTGCGAAGGAAGTCGAGCTCCATCTGGATGATACGGTAGGCCTTACCACAAAAGGAGCACTTGATGACTTCTTTGAGGATCGAGTCCGGTACGTCCCCGATCTTGTCGGGCAGATCGGATGCATTGAGTGTCGTCTGATATTCCCGCGCTTCTGGATCACGCCAGAGGTATCCTTTTTGGGTTGCGCCTTCTTTGGTCAAGGGAAAGAAATCCTGCGCAATGGTCTCGTTGTAGGCAAAGGGGGAGAACTCCGGGGGGAAGAATTCTCCGTAGCGATACACTCTCCCCTCTGCATCCGTATACGGCATCTCGTTCATGTGCGTAATAATTTTCTCGCGAAGGACAAAGTAATCCTCTTTGGAGTATTGCTTGTTGAAGATGCAGTAGGACTTATTGCGGAGCCCAGCGCACCCGAAGAGATTGGACGACGAGTGGCAATTCACGCAGTACTCCATATCTTGAACCGCAGACCAGCAGTTGGATGAAAATTTTACGGCACGGCACGCCAGCCCCACGCTTACGGCTTCATACGCTTGCTCCATCTTATCGCCCCACACCGTAACATCATAACAATCCCGTACACCTCTAACGACATCCTGGCAATATGCGGAGTCCTCCACTTCCACCACATTAAAGCAGGATCGGACATTCTTGCAAAACGCCGCCCAATCACCATTGGCATTCACATTGTGCCAGCTCAACATGTATTTATGGGGGTTGGCGCGCCACACGGCGTAGGCGCGCTCTTTCGCATCTTCCAATGCGCGGTAAGAACCCCCCGGAAGCAGGCGCTCCAATTCTTCAAAATACCCTTCCTTGGTATACAGCTGATTGAAAATATAATATTGTTTATTCCGGAGATTGGCGCATCCGAAACAAAACGAGCACCCGGCGCAGTCGCGCGAAAGCCATACCTCGCGGCACTGGATGCATGCGTATGAGTAAAAGGCCTTAAACGACTCGCGAACTGCCATGCCGTCGTAGCAGAGCTCGGCCTTGGTGGTACTCGTAATATCAAAACAATTCTTCTGACTAACGGTATCCACCACATACGCCGAATCCTCCGCGGTGCCACTATTGAAACAAAGATAACAATTTTTCAAATTATCTGCGTTGTTCGCATAATCGGAATTTACCAGATTCAATATATTGCGGCTCGGCCACGGCACGGCATAGGCGAGCTCGCGGAACTGCTCAAAAAACGGCCTCGTGTAGTCGTAGTCGCGGCCATACTCCATCGGATCCCACGCGTCCGACCACCAATATTCCTTTTCATACATCGTCACCGGCGCCTGCGGCAGTATGCCGGAAAAAACTTCTTTCCCGCTCGCATCGTCTTTCCGGCGATACAGATTCCTCTCATTCCGCCAGATCATCCTCCGGATCATCCGGCACTCCGGACACCATGTCGGCGGCGGTACCCGCATTTTCTCATAAAACGCAAAATCCTCCGGCTCGATGCGGAATTCG
>CAYIEG010000031.1:0-6238 GCA_964362375.1 uncultured Candidatus Saccharibacteria bacterium | reverse complement strand
GGAAACCCCATATTCTGCTGCAATCGCAGAATTTCGGCTGCGGCGCTCAACGGCTCACCCTCGCCGTATCTACGGATACGCCTCGGGTTCCGCCGGAGCGCCTCGGAGACGGGGCGTCCCGCTTTGCGGGAACGCCTCGCGTCTGGACTCGAAATTCTGCGATTTCGCCACGAAAGAGGGTTTCCAGACATGCTCTAGCACCTATCTCAATGAAAATCCATTACTGCAGCCCTAAAATAAATTTCCCCATCCGTTCTCCGGACTTCCCGTCGAGAAATGCGCACTGCTCGCGCACCAGCCGTTCCCTTCCTTCGCGATCGAGCAAAGAATCGGCAAGATATTTCTTCACCCACTCCGCCAATTCCGCCTTGCTCCCGACGAGCCGTATCCCGCCGCTTGCAAGCGCTTTGGCATAGTGATCCATCCGGTAGAGCCGCTTCTGGAGATCGGGGAACCGCTCGCGTTCCGACACTTCAAAATCAACATTAATCACCGGCTTGTCGAACACCGCCGCATCCACGCTGATGGAAGACGCGTGACAGATCAGAAGCGACATATGCAAAAGCGTATCAGCCAGATGCGCCACTTCACGCGAGGTCATATCCCATTCGGTCAGGCGCCGGGATGAGAAGCGCGCGCCTGGATAATCGTATTTCAGATGCGGACGCTTCTTCAGCGCTTCCCCGTCAATCGTGTCATACGGAGGAAATCTTACGAAAAACTCGGTATCCCGGCCAAAGAATCCGCCGGCGTGCATGGCCCAAAGCGCATCGATCCACTCCCAGTCCGAATTGGTGAAGGCGCTCCCCAAAGGCGAATACACGATCAGTTTCTTTTTAGGATCGCAGCCGATCTCGCGTAAAAAATCATCACGGGTCCCGCGCGTACCGGTAAAATACTCATCATATTGTGGCGGCCCTCCGACAAAAATGTCTTCCTCGCTCACGCCGTGGCGCGTCATCATGTCTCTTTTCAGCAATTCGTTGAATACCATCAATTTTTGAGGAACGAGGCGCAGGACCGAGCGGGCGGTGGGTTTGTCCCACGAATTGATCAACCCCACGTTTTTCACTCCGCGCTTTTTCGCTTCGCGCAGAAGATTGGTTTCCGGATCGTCAAAGAGGTCCGCGCAGAGCACCACGTCCGGATTGTATCTCTCGAAAAATCCGGCGTAGGCGGTGTCGCGCACCAGCGCATAGTCAAGTGCCTGCGCGATTTTTATGAAAAAGCGGCGCGCGAAGATCTTTTGCAAAAATACCGCGATGAGGTAAATCGCAAATGCCCGCCGGGTCCCGCGCTGTGCCAGAACCATCTGACGCCTGACTCTTGATGTCTCAGTATCGAGCAGGAGAAACTTGAAACGCGAAAAGAAACGGTCGATTCCGCGAGGCCGCTTTATCTGGACCACCTCATATCGGATACGCGGGTCCGGAAATTCGCGTCGATGATATTCCAACCGCTCCTTGTTCTTTACAAAAAGAACCGGGCGCACATCCGGATCTGCAAGAAGGGTCTTGAAGAGATCCGTGTGAAGGATATTTTTTGATTCGACGCCTTCAAAAACGGTAATAAAAATAGTTCTCACCGTGTCTCATTTATTTTGGCGGTATGCATCATTGAGCACTTTCATCACCTCCAGCCCCCGCTCGAAAGAAAGCGGCGAGTCCTGCGGTTTTAGCTTGCCTGAAAGCAGGGCGTCATAATGGAGCGTCTCGCGGTAAAAATCATCCGGCCGCTTTTTGGGGAATACTTTTTCGACCGCATCCTGGCCTTCGACCTGATAGCGGATCAGATCGCCTTCCGGCACGCCGTTCGCAAACCATTCGATATATCCTTTCTCGCCCTGCAGCCGCACCCATTTTTTTACCGGATATGTCACCACGTCCTGTATCGCGCGGCCCACTCCGCCCTGTTCCGTCCGGATGGCAAACGACGCCAGCCGGTCGTATTCCTCGCCATGGCTTCCTTTGACAAGATCAAACATCGAAGCCGCTTCTTTGAGGCCTCCCCAGCCCAGCGCCCGCGCGAAGTAAAACCAAAGATGCAAAGCGTGCGAATGTTCACACCCTGCCCCGCCGCCTTTCCGCCAGTATCCGAGATACGTCTCCCACGGCCCCGCGAGCCACGGATGCGCGCCGAAAATCCCCCGCCAGTGCTCGCGGAATTCCACGTCTATAGTCAGTATTTCTCCGAACGGTCTGGAAGTCGGACTTCCTGAGTGAAGTCCGACTTCACTCAATCGTCCGGTCGCGAAATCCCGTACAAATTCGGTGCTCTCGGCCACCGCATGATCATATCCCACGGTCACGATCGTCGAGGGGTGCTGGCGCATCGCGGCTTCAAATTCCGCCACGCCCGCGAGGTCAGGGGTTGCCATCGGTTTTTCTATATGCAAAAGACGGGGGGTCTCCTCAATGGCGGCGAGCGCCAGCTTCATGTGCGAGTCGGGCGGAGTGCCGATGATGATAATATCAAAACCGCCTTTGGGCGCGCTGGCCGCGTCGTAGAGCTGGATGGCGTCATCCCATGCGCCGTAGCGCTTCGGATAGATATCGGTTTTGGTGCGCTCGAGGGCCTTGGGATCGGCATCTACGATCGCAACATCCCATCCCATTCTGCGGCACGCCTGCGCCATATGATTGCCGATGGACCCTGCTCCAATGACTTTTACTTTCATAATTTAAATGCTTAAATTTTAAATCTTTTGGATGATGGCTTCCGCTTCCCTGATACCGGCGACCAGCGGAAATGCGGTCCCCTGCCACTGATTGAAGTCGTTCACAACGCCGATAAAATGCGTCTTGCAGGTATGCGCCGCATGCCGATCGCTCTCGCCGTCGCCCACGACCGCAACTTCTTCCGGGGCCACGCCCTCCCGCCCGATGATCTCGCGCAAATTTTCCTCCTTGGTCGGCGGAACGCCGTGCACGGCTTTAAAATATCGGGCAATGGAAAGCTGCGCCACGACAGCGTGCAGTGCCGGCTGCGGCGTTGCGGAATTGATATAGAGACAGCGATCCGCCGACAGCCGCTCCAGCACCTCCCGCGCCCCGGCTACCAGCCCCTTCTCCTGAATGCCTTTTTGGATCCGTTCATCGAAGCGATCGGCATACCTGGCGACGGATTTTTCGATTTCCTCCGGAGCCGCCCCGAGCCGGACAAAAATATCCCGCAGGATATCAAAACGGGTCCCGACGTTGCGGGCCAGAGTATCGCGGACAAGCGCTTCGGAAATATGAGGATCGCCCGAGAAAATCTCAACAAACGCGTCATTTTTCAGGCGATTGGAGTCGACGAGCGTCCCGTCGAAATCAAACACCACTGCCTTGATCATGCCGCTACAATATCACGATCACACCGCTCCTGCCAGCTCCTCCTCGGTAATATCCTCGAGCTGGTGCTGGCCCCAGTTGAGCAGGCGCGTTTTGCGCTCCTCGCGCGGCATCTCGACGATTTTGCGATCGGCATAGAACGAATCATCCGCGTGGTTGGTGGTCGAGATCTCTTCGAATATGGCGCCGGTCGCGGTGCCGAAGCCGTGCACCACGCCCCGCGGCACCCAAAAGGTATCGCCGGGTTCGAGCGCTTTACGCCGTCCGTTGATCTGTACTTCCAGCGTTCCGGAAAGCAGATGGAACGTCTCGTCCTTGCGCTTATGGAAATGCTCGGGGTTCCATTGGCCTGGCAATTGGACGATCAATTTCTTCGCATACTCGCGGTTGAAGCATTCAACTATCGTGCAGCCCACCTCGTGGAAGCGCTCGATGCCGTAGTGGTGCGAGAGCTCAACCGCAAAATCGTGATTGAGCGGAATCCGCGCCATGTTGAGCATGCCTTTCACCGCATGGATCGAATGGTAGACGATTTCCTTTTTCGACGGCCGGTCGAGGCGCAGGCCTGCCGAAAGCGCTTCGCTGGCGCGGTACGTTCGATCCGCAACCAATCCTTCAACCCACCTGCCGCTGGACAACTGCCCTGGCTGCAAAGGCATGGCAAAAAAGACATCATTTCGCTTGATCACCGCGCCCCGCGGAATTTCCTCACGTACATATACCCCGCGCATGAGGGACTGAAGATCATCTCTTTCTTTCTGTTCAATGTTCCGCTCTCCTTCGCCGCCGCACGCATCCGCCGCCTCTTTGTATGCCTTTATCCACTCTTCCGCCTGCTCCGGCGTCGCGGAGTAGGCATTGAGTGTAATTACATCGGTCGGAAACCCGACATGCTTCTCGAAAATCCGGGCGCCCTTGGCGTAGGCCACGCGCACGGCGGTGAGATTGGAGGGATCCTCGTGGGTCGAGAAGCCGATCGTCACTCCCGGGTAGCGGCCGCACATCATTTCGATCTGGTTCAAATGCAGCTTGCCGTTGGGCGTCGGATAAATCGCGACGCAGTGCATGAGCGCAAAGTGCACCGCCCGCTTCTGGAAGAAACTCACGATCTTGTCTATATCGCGGATCGAGAGGCCGCCGGTTGAACAAATCACCGGCTTGCCGGTGGCCGCCACCCGCTCCAAGAGCGGCCAGTCGTGCGCCGAGCAGGAGCCGATTTTGATGACTTCGATCCCGAGGCGCTCAATGCGGTCAACCGATGCTTCGTCAAAAGGTGTGGCCATCGAGACCATGCCCCGCCGCTTCGTTTCCGTGACGAGCGCGGCAAAATCTTCGTCCGATAGGCGCGTCGAAAGAAACCGCGGGATGTGCTTGTTCTCCTTTGACTCCCGCCATTCCGGGTGGATGAAAGTTTCCAAATCGCGGAACTGCAATTTGACCGCGCCCCGAATCCCGTGACGCGCCGCGATGTCGGCCATCGCATTGATGATTTTCAAGCCGTGCTCCTTGGCGCCCTGATGGTTGTTGGCCATTTCGAAAATAAAGAGGTTTTCGAAATCGAACTTGCGCGGGTGCACCCCGTTGAGGCGCCCATTCATCTCCTTCACATAATTGCCGAGGAGCCACGAGCTTGATTGCACCTTGGAACCCACGCCGAATACCATTTGGCATTGGATCTCGCGGCATACCGCCACTTCCGGCACGTTGTCCGCGAATCGGTCCCCGCCGTTGGCGTAGATGTCGGGCTTGAGCTCCCGCAATTCCTGCGAAACGCTCATGTCCTCGGGGCTGGCGCCGTGTCCGGTGAAGATGACCTCGTCCACGCTTTCCAGCGCCTCGATCACCGCTTTCCGTTCGGCTTGGGGCATGAATACGACCCTCTTTTTATTTTTGAGCCAATTGTCGTTATTCAAAATCACGACGAGCTTGTCGCCGAGTTTCCGTGCCTCGCGGAAAAGCTCGATATGGCCGATGTGCACCGGGTCAAACCCGCCGCTCACCGCGACCACCACCGGCTTTTTCGTCTGTGTCTGATGGGGCTGTATCTCCATAGCATTACCTGCAACGCGATGAGCCGCGGGATTCGTTTCAGCGCCCGAAAGGCGCTTTTGCATTAAAAATTCTGCGATTTCAAAATCCATGGGGTGATCGATATTGACCGCGTCCTCCGGCGGCATGAAAAAATGCGCGAGCTTTTCTCCGGACGTGGACTTCTGCTCGCGGATCGTGCGCGTCCGCATCACATCCATGGCGCCGGTATGGATATATGCCTTGGGGAACAACTGTCGCGGCAGATTCTGCGCCTCGGCAAAGCCGGTCACCGAAGGAGGAAGAAAGGGCTTGAGCAATGCGCCGTCTGAACCAATCTTCCACAATTTATACGGGTGCTTGGACGCTTCACAAATCGGCCGCGCCGCATCCGCATCCGGATTTTTCAGGAGCGTTTCAATTCCTTCGTCTATATGCGCGGCGGTGCGCAGGGGAGAAGTCGGCGGGAGGCGCAAGACGATCTCCGGCTCGTACCCCTCGCGCGCTTTCAAATAATCAAGCGCGTGCAGCAAAAATTCCACGTCCGTGGAGAGGTCTTGAGCAATTTCCGCAGGCCGCAAGAACGGCACCTCGGCGCCGTATGATTTCGCCACCCCTGCAATCTCGGGATCATCGGTCGAAACGATTGTCCGCGTCACGTACTTGGACTTGCGCGCCTCCTCGATGGTCCAGGCAATCAGGGGCTTGCCGCAAAGCAATTTGATGTTTTTGCGCGGGATTCCCTTGGACCCCCCGCGCGCCGGAATTATCGCTAAAACATCCATAATTCTAGGCTGTTTTACGTTATGTAGAACGAATCACGATCATAAATTGTTTTGAAAGAAAATGGCCTATCGAAGTGAGACTTCGATAGGCCG
>CAYIEG010000030.1:0-6563 GCA_964362375.1 uncultured Candidatus Saccharibacteria bacterium | reverse complement strand
TTGAGCGTATGCACAACGCCCGTTTCGCTATCCGGCGCGCGATACCGGATATTCAGATTCCGCGCCTGGTAATCGGTCGTATTGGAGGTCGAAGTTACCTCGCCCCAATCGCCCCTGCCGGGCATCCACGCTTCCAGATCAAATTTGCGGCTCGCTTGCGCGCCGAGATCTCCCGTACACATTTCAAGCACGCGGTAGGGAATGCCGAGCCCCTGCCACAATTCCTCCTCCAGCGCCAAGAGTTCCAGATGCATACGCTTCGATTCTGCCGGCGTCGCGTAGACAAACATCTCTACTTTGGTAAATTGATGCATCCGATAGAGGCCGCGCGAGTACTTTCCATATGCTCCAGCTTCCTGGCGGAAGCAGTGCGAATAGCCCGCATAGCGGAGCGGCAGGCGCGCCGCATCGAGTATCTCATCGGCATGCAGGCCGGCCAGCGCCACCTCCGCAGTCGCGATAAGCCCGAGGTCGCTTTCGGCAATCTCATACGTCTGCGCCTCTTCGCCGCGCGGCTGGTAGCCGGTACCGAGATAAAAGCGCCTGCGCGCAAGATCAGGCGTCAGCCACAAGGCAAACCCTTTTCCGCGGAGAAAATCGAGCGCGTAGCGGACAAGTGCGAGCTCGAGCAAGACACCTTCATTTTTCAGATACGTAAATCCCGATCCGCTCGTTTTGGCCGCCCGGTCAAAATCAAGAATGCCGAGCGCCTCTCCGAGTTCGACATGGTCTTTGGGCTGGAAATCGAATTGCGGCTTCTCGCCGACTTCGCGCAGTACTTTGTTGTCCCGTTCTCCTCTCCCGACCGGCGTCTCCGGATCGGGAATATTCGGGAGCTGCCCCAAGAGCGCCGCGAATTCCGCCTCTACCCGCTCGAGCTCTTTTCCGGCTTCCCCGATCCGCGCCTTATTTTCTTTTGATTCGGCGATTTTCTTCTCGCGCTCTTCCCCGGCCAGCTTCACAATCGCCTCCGCAAATTCGTTCTGCCGCGCCCGTAAGTCGTCGGTCTCTTTTATCTTCCGCCGCCGCTCCTCATCCAGTTTCAACAATGTCCCCACATCAAAAGCCATGCCGCGCTTTTCCACCGCCGCCTTCAACTCCTCCGGATGCTCACGAACCCATTTTATATCAAGCATGCAACATTTATTTACGGCCAGATTTCGCTATAAAACTCTCCGCGATGCGTATTTTCAATTCCCTGCCGCTGTTCGGGAACCGTATTTTCCGGCAGTGCCGACAGCGGAAACCAACCGATATCGTCGCATTTTTCCGGCTCCATGTTGCGCGACTCTCCCTCCCACGCATCTGCGGCAAAGAAAAAGTCGACGCGCTCATGGGGCGCGGGTATGCCGCTCTTGCGGTATATGACATGCGCGAGCCGGAGATTCTCCTTCCGCACCGCGACACCGGCCTCCTCGGCCGCCTCCCGCACCATGCCGTCAGCAAGCGTCTCGTTGGCCTCCACATGCCCGGCGGGCATGCCGTAATATCCATCAAAATATCCGGTGTTCCGCCGCCGCAGGAGCAAAATCTTCCCGTCCAGCACGAGCAGGAGATACACCGACGGAATCACCTTAAATCGGTCTTTCATAGAGACCCACGGGCAAGCCCGTGGTGTTCTGCCAGAGAGTATAAACACCGCGTCACCGTCTACTCCTTTAAATCATAAAAGAAAGGTCCTCATACGTAAACTTGACACTTACAAATGAATGGTTTATTATCTTTTCATCGTCGCATACCAAGCCAAAAAGGGGAGGAAGGAACCATGGCTGACCTGTACATCTCCATCAGATTGCTAACGGGCAGCAAGCCCAAACCTACCTCGGAGGAGTATGTGTCCTTTGCGAATCTTCTGATAAAAAAGGTCGAATCCGACCCCGAGATTGTCGGGGGACTGAAATTCGATGGGAAGGACGCGGAGGTCAGCGTCCAGATCCAAGGATTCGATCCGATCATATCATTCTTGCTCCTGCACAAAATCACTCATTAACAAACGTCATACGATCGTATGACTTTTGTTAATGATCTTTCCCTTTCTTTCCGCATCCGTCCTACGCTCCCCCCGCTTGCCGATACTTGCCTTATCCATGGAAACAATCTCCCTATACCCGAGAATGAATCCCCCGTTCTCACTCCCAATCCATCGTGCCGTGCTCTTTGACGCTGAAGATATGCACTTTATTTTTAAGCTTGAGGCCGTCCAGCAATTCGATAAACGACACGGGTAACGGACGGTCTCCTACCCAAACGCTTTTCTGGAGCTGCTTGAATGCGCAACCGGCGAGTTCCGTGCGAAGCGTATCGCGCTTCTTCCGCTCCCGTTCGGGAATATCGAAGATGACGATGCGGGTCACCCCGTCGGGCAGTGGCAATTCCTCTGTGGAAACCGCCTCTTGAATCCGTCGCTTGCCGTCTTCGGTAATGTGCCAGCGCGAATGGCGCAACTTCCCCGTACGGACAATAAGTCCTTCGCGCTTCAGACGCGAGAGAATCGAATGGAGCGTGGGCGCCGAAACGCGGGGGTAGGAATCCAGGCCGAAGAGCGGCCGCGAGATCGCGGCCCACGGATATCTCTTCGGAAAGATCGCGTCGAGCGTCGCTTCTCCCATCTCCGCGAGCTTTTCCAGTATCGCGCTGGGGATGGAATTTCTTCTTTTTCTCCCTCTTTTCATCAAATATCTATCCTTAACAGTAGGTATACGATCGTATGTTTGATGTTGATGATGATTCAGATGTGATTGTGATGATGGAAGGGGATCCGCGCCCCGCTGTCGACACGAGAAAGAAACAAAAAGATTCGGGTCGGCGCCGATATCCAAAGATGCCGGCGGATAAGACGGACTTCCCGCTTATCGCGGCCGGAGCGTAGGGAAGAGTACGACTTCACGGATGTTCTTGGTATCGGTGAAGAGCATGACCACGCGGTCTATGCCGATGCCTAGACCGGCGGCCGGCGGCATGCCGTATTCAAGCGCCTCGATATAATCCTCGTCAATCCGCATCGCTTCCTCCTCGCCCCGCTCCCGCTCTTTCTCCTGGGAGACGAATCGCTCCCGCTGGTCGATCGGATCATTCAGCTCTGAAAATCCGTTCGTGAACTCCACTCCGCCCGCCACCAGCTGGAACCGCCTGACTTCCTCCCCGTTGCCCGGAGATTTTTTGGCGAGCGGCGAGAGGTCGAGCGGATGATTCGTGAGAAACGTCGGCTGGACCAGGTACGGCCGGCAGATTTTCTTATAAATCTCATCCGCGATCTTCGCTTTTGATTCGTGGGTGCCGACCTCGATGCCAAATTGCCTGGCGCGGGTTGCGAGCGACTCGCGCGTCTCGCGCTCATAGTCGGAGATGAGCGCGTAGCGCGCGAGAAGATTCTTGAACGTCACGCGCCCGAAGGGCTTCTTGAACGCTATTTTCTTGCCGTCGGCTTCGATCTCGCCTTTTTTGTTAAATTCTTTGGCGAGCGCCACAAACAAATCCTCGACAAACCCCATCATGTCCTGCTCGTTCCAGTACGCGGCGTAGCACTCCAGCATTGTAAACTCCGGATTGTGCGAGACATCAACCCCCTCGTTGCGGAAGCACTTGCCGATCTCAAACACCCGCTCGTACCCGCCGACCAGGAGCCGCTTGAGATATAATTCAGGCGCCACGCGCAGATACAGATCAGTATTCAGCGCATTGTGATGGGTCACAAAGGGCTTGGCGAGCGCCCCGCCCGGAATCGGATGGAGCATCGGAGTCTCGACCTCCAAAAAATCATGCTCCTCGTGGAAATCGCGGATGGCTTTGATAATCGCCGCGCGGGTTTGAAACCGCTCCCGCGCCTCCTCGTTCATGACGAGGTCCAGGTAACGCCGCCGGAAGCGCTCCTCCACATCCTGCAATCCGTGCCATTTCTCGGGCAGCGGCCGGAGAGACTTGGCAAGCATCTGCCACGCGCTGACCTCAACCGTCTTTTCCTCCCGCTTGGTCAGAAAAAGCGTACCGGAAACCTGAAGGAAATCGCCGATGTCTACGCTGTCGAGAAACAACTGGTATGCGCCGCCGAGCACGTCTTCTTTCGCAAGCGCCTGGATTTGTCCGCTTGCATCGCGCACGTCAAAAAATGTCGCGCCACCGTGCTCGCGTTTGGCCGTGACGCGGCCCGCAATCATCACCGTTTTTTTGCTCTTTGCAAGCGCGGAGAATTTTTTCGCCGCATCCGCGATCGCGTGCGTCCGGTGGGAATCCGCCGGATACGCATCCTCCCCGCGCTCCCGCAACACTTCAAGTTTCCGCACCCGCTCCTGACGAATATCTTCCAACGCCATACAGAGATACTATAACAAAGAAACGCCCCGCGCGAAACCCGAGGGAACCGCGCCTTCCTATGATGAGCACTTACCGAATTTCCGCAATCGTGTAGACCATAGCGCCCCCCGGGGTTTTCACCTCCACTTTCTCTCCCGCTTTCTTTCCCAAAAACGCCTTGCCCAGCGGCGATTCATTGGAAATCTTGCCCGCGGCCGGATCCGCCTCTTCCGAGCCCACGATCATATACACCGTCTCCCGCCCGTCGGTCTTGATGCGCACCGTTGATCCGATGCTCACCCGGTCATTCTGCACCGGCTTGGCCATCACCACCGCCTCGCGCAGCCGCTCCTCCAACTCCGCAATCCGCTGCTCCATCAGCGTCTGCTCCTCTTTTGCTTCCTGATACTCCGCGTTCTCGGAAAGATCACCGAGCGACTTGGCGTGTTCCAGTCGCGCGGCGATTTCCTGCCGCTTTTGCGTTTTCAGATTGAGCAATTCCTGGCGCAGCTTCTCAAGCGCCTCTTCAGAGAGATATTCGGCCATAAATGAATAAAATGATTCTCCGGCCAAGAGGCCGGTCGGAAATAAATTAATATATTAGTGGCAAAGCATAAAGCAATTCCGATAGGGCGTCAACAGCATTTATGCACACGCCGAGCTATTGCGTGTGCGCAAAATACCATTTCAATATCTCATTGGTGATCGGTACGGCGACGGTCGCCCCCTCGCCCGCGTACTCCACCATCACCGCCACCGCGACTTCCGGCTTTTCCACCGGTGCCAGCGCAATGACCCACGCATGCGGCAGCTTGCCCGGTGCTGACTGCGCGGTCCCGGTTTTGGCCGCAACCGCAACCGGGACTTCGGAGAGAAGCCGCGCGGTCCCTCCGGTCACGGTCTGGCGCATGCCGGCGATGACCGGGGCAAGCGCCTCCGCGCTCACCAGGTCCGTCCGGATCGCGCGCGGCATCTTCTGCTCGAGCAGCTTTCCTTCCGCATCGCGCGCTACCTCCAGGAGATACGGTTGCCATAGCGTGCCGCCGTTGGCGAGTGCGGCGGCGAGCGACGCCATTTGCAGAGGGGTCGTCTTCATCCCCCCCTGGCCGATCGAGACGTTATAGGTGTCGCCAATACGCCACATCGGGTCATCCGGCTCGGCACTCTTCTTCCATTCGGGACTCGGCACCAAACCCGGCTTCTCGCCGTGAAGATCTATCCCGAGGGGCGAACCCAGTCCGAATGCCGACGCGTATCGTCCGATCAGCTCGATCCCCAGGCCCTTTTGATCTTTATAACCCCCGCCGATCGTGTAGAAATACACGTTGACCGAATAGGCGATCGCATCGTACATATTCACCCAGCCGTGGCCGCCTTTTTTCCAGTCCACGAATCTGGACGCTTCTCCTGGTTTGTACGGATTGGGGATCTCGATGTATCCCCCGTCGAATATTTTCTTGGCCGGATCAATAAGATGCTCCTCCAGCGCCGCAGCGGCGAAAAGCGGCTTGATCACCGAACCCGAAGGGAATTCGCCCGCAACCGCACGATTAAACATGGGTTTCAGCGGATCACGGAGGACCGCGGCAAACGCGTCCGGATCGAGCGCTTGTCCGAAACTGTTCGCATCAAAGCCCGGGATGGAAACGAGGGCCCGGACCGCGCCCGACTGCGGGTCGATCACCACCGCGCTCGCCCCTTTCTTGCCGCCGGTATAGCCCTGGATCAAATCATATGCCGTCTGCTGGAGCCCGCCGTCGAGGGTGAGGCGCAGCTCCGCACCCTGGCGGGGCTCGCGCGTGAGGCGAAAGCGGGTCTCGACTCCCCGGGAGTCAACCTCGATGATTTTCTTTCCCGAAGTGCCGCGGAGCTTCGCGTCATAAAAAAGCTCGATTCCCGCCTTGCCAACGGTTTCTTCCTGGGCGAGGTCCGCGCGGGACTCGAGGTCCCCGGGCGAGACCTTGCCGACAAAACCGAGCAAATGCGAAAGCCCGTACGGGTCGCGGTACAGGCGCCGGAAGCTTTCGAAAATCTCAATCCCGGGAAGTTCGACAAGCCGCGGCGCCAAAGCGACGGCTTCCTCGCGGGAAAGGTCGCGCGCAATGAAGATGCGGGCGGGGAGCCGGCGCGGATTCCCGTCCGCAGGGAATCCGAGCTCGGTAAAAAATTCAGGGGGTTTGCCCAACATGGCACCCAGCTCCTCCACAAGCTGCCCGACATCCCCGCCGGTTTCCAGAAACCGCTCGCGGTCAAACACGATCCCGAGCGACGGG
>CAYIEG010000029.1:0-6592 GCA_964362375.1 uncultured Candidatus Saccharibacteria bacterium | reverse complement strand
ACGATTCCAACGGCAACGTCATTGCCAAACACACCCGGATTGATGTATGTAAAGTGTAATAATTTGCGCCCGTAGCTCAGTGGTAGAGCGTTCCCTCGACATGGGAAAGGCCTGAAGTTCGATCCTTCACGGGCGCACAGAATTAAATACCTGCGGGCGCTTAGCTCAATGGTAGAGCGCTGCTTTTACACAGCAGAGGTTCAAGGTTCGATCCCTTGAGCGCCCATTATGGAACAGGTCGGAAGGGTTACGCGCATTCGCCGGTATCCGGTGAAAAGCATGCGGGGAGAAGACTTGGATGCCGTATTCGTGTCCTACGCAGGACTCGCGGGAGACCGCGTATATGCATTTGTAGACGAAACCAATACCGGCAATTTCCCCTGGATGACGGCGCGCCAGAAAAGCGAGCTGCTTTTGTTTACCCCGCGCTTTACCCGGCCGCCGGATATCTCCCAGCAATACCCGGAAATGGAGCGCTATGACGTGACGGTCGAGACCCCCGAGGGAGAAAAATTCAGCATCCGCGACCCGCAATTCGAAAAGCACCTCGAGAAACGATTTTCAAAACCCCTTTCGCTCCGCTTCTCGGAAAAAGGAATGTGGGACAGCCGGCCTGTCTCGATTTTTGGAACGGATACGCTAAAAGAGCTGGAGAAAGAAATCGGCATCGACCTTGATCACCGGCGCTTCCGCGCCAATTTTTATGTCGAGTGGGAAAACCGCAAGCCATTTTTCGAGGACGAACTGGTCGGAAAGACCTTACAAATCGGTGAAAAATTAAAAGTCATTGTTTCCAAAAAGGACCCGCGCTGTGTCATCACGACTTTCGATCCCGACACCGCCGAGCAAAACTCTTCAATACTCGCGCACATTGCAACCCGCCATGAAAACTGCGCGGGCGTCTATGCCGTAGTGCTCCAGGAAGGCATCGCGCGCACGGGAGATATGATTCATCTTCTTTAACCCGCTCTTCCGTCTCTCCGGTATTCCTTGAGCAAAAAGAGAAAAAATGATACGCTAAAGATCGTATTCGCGGAGGCGTGGCAGAGTGGTCTAACGCGCCGGTCTCGAAAACCGGTTGGGGAGCAATCCCCTCGGAGGTTCGAATCCTCCCGCCTCCGCCATCCATTTCATCATGCAATACCAATTTTTTGTTTTAGCTGGAATCGTACTGCTTGGATTCGCCCTCGGCGGCTGGTTTCTGGTACAGGCGCAGAGGAAGCTAAAGATCATTTTCGCCGATGGGAATCCATCGGCCGAAGGGCTTCCTCATGAAATAACCCGTCGGCTCCTGCGCCTCGAAACCCGGCTGGAAGCGGACGCACCGCGGCTCGAACGAACCGAGGCGGTTTCGCGCGTGAGTGTGCAGAAAGTCGGGTTCCTGCGCTTCAATCCCTTCCAGGATACCGGCGGAGACAATAGTTTTACCATCGCCCTTTTGGATGGAGAAAATACCGGCGTGATCTTCTCCTCGCTCTACATGCGGGAGGGAACGCGCCTCTACGCCAAAGAGATAAAAAACGGCATTCCCCGCCAGACGCTTTCGGAAGAGGAAACCCGCGTGCTCGCGGCGGCGATGCAAAACGGTACTCACTCATGATGACGACCTCCGCGCACAACCAGAGCACCGCACGCCCGCCCATCGTCGTCGTAGTGGGGCATATTGATCACGGCAAAACCACGATCCTTGACTGGTATCGCAAGAGCAAGGTCGCCGAAAAAGAATCCGGCGGGATTACCCAGCATATCGGAGCATACGAAGTAGAACACAATGGCAAACGGCTCACCTTCATCGATACTCCCGGCCACGAATCGTTTGCCAAAATCCGCCAGCGCGGGGCCGCACTCGCCGATATCGGCATCCTCGTCGTCGCTGCCGATGAGGGGGTCAAGCCGCAAACCAAAGAGGCCATCCGCGTGCTCCGCGAAGCGGACATCCCCTTTGCGGTTGCGCTCAATAAAATTGACAAGCCGGGCGCAAACCCCGAGCGGGTAAAGCAGGAATTGGCCCAGGAAGAAGTGCTGGTCGAATCCTACGGGGGCAAAGTGCCTGCGGTTGAGACCAGCGGCCGCACCGGACAGGGACTCGAAGAACTTTTGGAAACACTGCTCCTCCTGGCCGAACTCGAGGAGCTCGCGAGCGCGCCCGAGGCGGGCGCGGAAGGCATTGTCATCGAAACCGAGCTCAATCCGAGGCGAGGCGCCACCGCGACCGTCCTCATCCGCAACGGGACGCTCAAGAGAGGAGACGCGGTGGCGCTGGGCAACGCCGCGGAAACGATCCGCATTCTGGAAAACTTCGCGGGGCGGCCCGTAGACGCGCTTGGCCCCTCTGCACCGGCCCGCATCGCGGGGCTCGGCAAACTGCCCGCAGTCGGCGACCTCCTGCGCGCGTTTCCCTCCCGGGCGGAGGCAAAAGCATTTGTAAAAGCCCTTCCTCCGGAAAAGCCGATAAACGGCAAAGACAAGCCAGCCGGAGAATCGGAACAAAAAGAGCGCGTGTTCAACATCATTTTGAAAAGCGACGTGTTCGGCTCGCAGGAAGCGGTCGCAGAAGCGCTCGCACAACTCTCCTCCCCCGCGGCCGCCATTCGCCTGCTCGCCGCCGGCATCGGAGACATCAATGAGTCCGATATCAAGCTCGCCTCGGCCACGCGGCTCGTCACGATCATCGGCTTCCGGGTCAAAACCGACCCCGCGGCGCGGGAACTTGCGCGGACCCAAAATATCCGCATCGTGACGGGCGAAGTCATTTATGAACTGCTCGACGAAGTCAAACAGGCAATCACCGACCTCATTCCTCCTGAAGTGAAACGCATCGATTTGGGCCGAGTAAAAATACTCAAAGTATTCAAAAAAGCAGACGGCAAGCAGGTAGTCGGCGGTCGGGTGGAGACGGGCAAGATCGCCAAAGGCGCCCGGATCGAAGTCGTACGGATGCGCGGAATCATCGGTACGGGATCGATCGCGGGGCTTCAGCGAGGAAAGCAGGCGGTCGAGGAAGTCGCGCAGGGACTCGAATGCGGCATGATGGCTGACACACGTACCGCGATTGAGGAAGACGACGAACTCGTGATCTATCAGGAAGAAGTTACAAAAATAAATTTCTCTTATGCCCGCACCCCGCCGGATCGAGAAGCTCCAGAACCTGCTCCGGGAAGAAGTGACGCGAATCGTTAACCGGGAAATCGAATTCCCGGAGGAGATGATGGTGACCGTCAGCCGCGTTTCCGTTTCTCAAGACGGATTGCATGCCAATATCTTCTTCACTGTCCTCGGCGGCGCGGAAGAAGACGCGCTCGCAATGCTCGAAAAAAACGTGTATGATATCCAGCAGCTTATCAACCGGCATCTCCGCATGCGGCCGGTCCCCAAGATACGATTCGCGATCGACGAGGAAGAAATAAAACGGCAAGGGGTGGAGAAGTCGCTTGCGGAATTAAAGCAAAAAGAAGAACTATAGCCGGTGCCGTGGTGAAGAAGTTAACACGGGAGTCTGCAAAACTCCTATGCGTGGGTGCGAATCCCACCGGCACCTCTTTGTCGCGCCGAGGTGACGAAATCGGTAAACGTTCGCGGCTTAAAACCGCGTGGGCGAAAGCCCTTGTGGGTTCGACTCCCACCCTCGGCATCTATGAACTCACCTTCCAACGACGAACTCCTTGACCTCGTTGATGATGCCGATCGCGTGATCGGACAGATGCGCCGGTCGGAAGTGTACGCAAAAGGACTGCGCAATATCCGCGTGGTCAACGCGTTTGTCATCAACTCACAGGGACAACTCTGGATTCCCCGCCGCACTGCGCACAAGCGGTCATATCCCCTGTGTTTGGACATGAGCATGGGCGGGCACGTGGAAAGCGGCGAGACATACGAGGAGACCTTCCGGCGGGAACTGCGGGAAGAATTGAACCTTGACGCTGATACCATCCCCTGCCGCATGGTCGGATACCTTACGCCCCGCGACGGGGTCCATGCATATATGAAGGTCTGGGAAATCCGGCGGGACGAGGCGCCGCGCTACAACCCGGACGACTTCACCGAATACTTTTGGCTGACCCCGCGGGAATTTTTCGCCCGCCTGGAAAACGGAGACCGCGCTAAAGGCGACTTCGCACCATTAATAAAAAGATTTTATCCCGTATGAAAAAGGTGATCATTGTCGTCCTCGTGTTGGCCGGAGCCATACTGCTCCTCGGCGGCTTGCGGCTTGCCCGACGGTCGCGCGACACCCAAAAACCGCCGCCGGTGGCAACTGCATACGTCGCCGGTGACTACCACGAATCCCTGATGATTGATGGTCGCACCCGCACCTATCACTTCCGCGTTCCCAAAGGATATTCCGCATCAAACCGATACCCGCTGGCGGTACTCTTCCATGGCGGAGGAGGTGAAGGTCAAAAAATCGCCGGACAAACCGGCTTTGCGGACAAAGCCGATGCCGAAGGATTTATCGCCGTGTTTCCCGACGGCATACGGCATAATTGGAACGACGGCAGAGACACGACCGATGCATACAAACAGGGAGTGGATGACATCAAATTCGTCCGCGCGATGATTGAAGCGCTGGAAGCAAAACTCTCCATGGACCGCACGCGAATTTATGCCGCGGGCGTTTCCAACGGCGGCATCTTCAGCGAGCGGCTTGGGTGCGAAATGGCCGACGTATTTGCGGCTATCGGCCCGGTGGTGGGGCCGATTGCAACCAAGCTCGCCCCGCGATGCAATCCGGCCGCACCCGTCTCGGTCGTCGGCATCCAGGGCAGCGCCGACCCCGGCATCCCGATCAACGGGGGTGAACAGGGCGGCTTCGGCGGACTCGGCGACGGCGGTTTTGTCGAATCGGCAATCGCGACCATGACGCTTTGGGCCGGAAAAAATGGGTGTCCGGCAGTACCTGCCATCGCGGACCTACCGCCCAAAGTCAGCGACGGCACCCGCGTCAAAAAATATACATACGCCCCGTGCCGCAGCGGCACCGAAGTCAATTATTATATCGTCGAGGGCATGGGACACGGCTGGCCCCCCAAGCGGCCGCAGGCGCCCCGCCTCGCCGGCCCCACCTCGCAGAATATCAACGCGACCGAAGTCATCTGGGAATTTTTCAAGGCGCATCCGAAACAATGAACACTCCCACCACCGATTTACTCTATCTCCGAGATTTCCTCCTGCTTGAATGTGAAGCGAAAATAATTGCGATCCATCCGGAAAACGGCAGAGACGCCGTCACCCTTGATCAAACCGTCTTTTACCCGCAGGGCGGCGGACAGCCCTACGATACCGGCGTCATCGAATCCCCTGCCGCCAAATTCATAGTCGAAGAAGTCCGATTCGCGGATGGCGTGGCGCACCACTTCGGGAAATTTTCAGAAGGGAGGTTCGCCCCAAACGAAACTGTTCGCTGTCTCGTGGATAAAGACCGCCGCCTGTTCCATAACCGGATTCATTCCGCAGGACATCTCGTGGACTTTGCGGTAGCCGAGCTGAATCTCGGGTGGATTCCGGGCAAAGGATATCATTTCCCACAGGGGCCGTATGTGGAATACGGAGGAAATCTGGATGCCGCGGACAGAGAGAAGTTGAAAGGCGATATCGAGCGGATTGCCCGAGGCGCCATTGAAAACGGAAAGGAGGTAACCGCACGATTTATGGAAAAAGAAGCCATGGCGTCGGTCTGCCGCTTCGTGCCGGAAAACATTCCGGCGGGAAAACCCGGGCGCGTCGTTATGTTCGGCAACGACTTCGGCGTCCCCTGCGGAGGCACCCACGTCAAAAATCTCTCCGAAATCCGCGGCCTCTCGATCCGCAAAATCAAACAGGAAGGAGAAAATATACGAATCGGATACGATGTAGCGTCATAACGCCCCTACTCTCATTTCATTACGATCGTAATGAAATGAGAGTAGGTATGGACAACTCACTTCACAAGCTCACTCATCGCCTGAAGCACCACGGGCAGTTCTCTCAATCCGTCCCTGCCGCTGAAATGCTTTTTGCCGTGCTCAATAATAATTTTTGAGCCGAGCTTATCATGAAAGTCATCCTGATTATCCAGCGGCACATACGGGTCGTCATCGGAGAAGATGGCGATGCTCTTTCCTAAATTTACTCTCACCTTCTCAAAATCAAGCGGCGCCTCCAGCCAGTGCCGATCGGTCTCCTGCACATCCGGATCATCCTCCAATCCGGTCAGGAGCTTGAAAAAACCGGCGACAAATACCGCCCCGCCCACCGGATGATTCAACGTAGCGACGTATCGCGCGATTGCCTGACACCCCATGCTGTGGCCGACAAAATAAGTATTCGCATCTGCAGCGCCAACCACCTCCGCAAGCGCGGGTATCCACTTTTCTATCCGCGGCTTATCCGCATCCGGCAATTGCGGGATCGAGACCTTGAATCCCCGCTCTTCAAGTTCCCGCTTCAACCACGGAAACCATCCTTCCGCTTGATATCCGCCCCATCCGTGAACTATGAAGACGCGTTTTGGCATAAAAATATGCATGCGGCCAGCGAGAATCGAACTCGCGTCTCAACCTTGGCAAGGTCGTGTTCTGCCACTAAACCATAGCCGCAAATATATGCCGCGGGT